>JBBRBS010000140.1:0-5746 GCA_038205615.1 Burkholderiales bacterium
TGCACAGTCGGCCAATGAGATCGATCAGGTCACGAATTCGCTGAATCAGAAATCGGGTGAGGTAGAGGCTACGGTGCTGCAAGGACTGCGATCCTTGCAGGCGACTCAGGATCATGCGGGGCGTGTCTCTGTGGTGTTGACGGAAGCGGGTGCGTCGGTCGAACAGTCCAGTCATGGTGTTAACGATATCTCGGCCTCGGTTCATGAACAGAGTCTGGCCAGTAACGAGATCGCGCGCAATGTTGAAATGATTGCCCAGATGTCAGAGGAAAATCACGCTGCTGTGGAATCCAACACTCAGGCGATCGTTCGGATGGAACAGCTTGCCCGTGAATTGCAGGGTGCGGTGAGCCATTTTAAAGTTTAGATGTAATCACCGGTCGGGATTGTCGCTGTGCGGTGTTTTAATGATTCGCATTGCTGTTTATAGGGGGGTGTATGTTGAGCAATATGACTATTAAAGCGCGCTTGATCATGCTGGTTGGCGTCATTATGACGATCAGTGTGATCGTCACGGCTTTTGCTTATGTCGAGTTTTCCAGTCTACAGTCCGCAACGGAAGATATTGCCGTGCGTCGCATGCAGCTGGTACGCACCGCAAACAAATTGGTGTATGCGATGGCGGATAACCGGTCGCAGCTGATGCGTGCGATGCAGCATGATCCAGCCAACCCGGCATCCAGACTACATGATCATCCGATCACCAAACATCTGGAAGCCATTGCTGAAAATAAAATCAAGATCGACGGCTATTTCGTCGAGATGGAAAAAAACACGCGCAGCGACGAAGGTAAGCTACTTTTAAAAGATTTTTACGATGCGCGCGCAGTTTATAGCAGTGAGGGTCTGTTGCCCGGACAGCAGGCCGTTCGCGACGGGAAATTTGACGAAGCCGGCGTTCTGCTTTCCAAGAAAATCAATCCGTTGCTGGATGCGGTGCTTGCAAAAGGAAACGCTATCATTGAGCACGAAGATGCGGCTGCGAAAAAAGCGAATGAGCAGGTAATGGATTCAGCGCATAACTCGGAGCTAATTCTGTTAGTCGGAATGTTGCTTATGGCTGTGACAGGTGCCGGTTTGGGTTTTTCGGTTATCTCGGGCGTGTCGCGTTCAACCGGTGATATGCGCGATGCGATGACACGAACGGCGGGTGACGGTGATCTGTCACGGCGCGTGCCGGTACATGGCAGTGATGAGGTGGCTCAGGCAGCGAAGGCCTACAACAGGCTGATCGACGGGTTTGCGGAGATCATTCGTCAAGTCAGCAACAGCGCGAATATCGTGTCAGGCACTGCGGCTAATCTGTCTTCGGCATCGATGCGAATTGCGCAGGGTTCTCAAGCGCAGACTGAAGCGGCCGCTTCCACCGCAGCTGCAGTTGAGGAAATCACTGTGAGTATCAATTCGGTGGCGAGCAATACCGATGATGTGCGCAAGCTGTCAGAGAAAAGCTTGCAGCAGACAAAACTAGGTAATCAAAACGTGTCCGGCATGATGGGTGAAATCGAGCATGTGCAGGATGCGGTCAAGTTAATTGCAGACTCAGTCAAGGAGTTTGTCGAAAGTACCCGCGCGATTGCGGGCATGACCCAGCAGGTTAAGGATATCGCCGATCAGACCAATCTGTTGGCCTTGAATGCAGCGATCGAGGCCGCCCGTGCAGGGGAGCAGGGCAGGGGTTTTGCGGTGGTGGCGGATGAGGTGCGCAAGCTGGCTGAAAAATCTGCGCAGTCTGCTAACGAAATTGACCGGGTCACGAATTCGCTGAATCAAAAATCGGGCGATGTGGACGCAACTGTACAGCAAGGCTTACGTTCCCTGGCTGCGACATCAGAACAAGTCGAGCGCGTTGCATCTGTGTTGACCGAGGCGGGTGTATTGGTTGAGCAATCGAGTCATGGCGTAAGTGATATTGCCTCATCGGTCAGCGAACAAAGTCTGGCCAGTAGCGAGATTGCACGCAACGTCGAGAGAATTGCACAGATGTCCGAAGAGAATCACGCCGCCGTTGAATCCAATACCCATGAAATCGTGCGGTTGGAACAGCTAGCCCGTGAGTTGCAGGGCGCAGTGAGCCGGTTCAAGGTCTGAAGTAGTCGTTAGTTGTTGGACGCTAGTTAATTCGCGTACCGACAACATCAACTAATGACGATCAACTAGCGACTAATTATTGTTTTATTGGAGCAAGAAATGTCTGAACTGTTAAAAAACATTGATGCCAGAACCAAGCTGGCGGGAACGAACAAACTTGAAATTCTGATGTTCTCGCTTGGCATGGATACACGCACCCAGCGCGAGGAGACCTTCGGTATCAACGTGTTCAAAGTACGTGAAGTGATGCGTATTCCCCCAATTACCCGTGCGCCGGAGATGCCTCCCTCCGTTGAAGGTATGGTGAGTTTGCGTGGTGCGCTGGTGCCGGTGATTGATCTGGCGAAATACATAGGTCTGGTCACGGAGACCCCGCCGGAAATTATGATTGTCACCGAATACAACGGACACACTCAGGGATTTCTGGTCAAGGGTGTCGATAATATCCTGCGTCTTGACTGGTCCGCCATGCGAGTGCCACCGGCGATGCTGGTTGCAGAATTAGGCGGTCTGGTTACCGCGATAACGGAGCTTAAAGATAAGCGTCTGGTCATGATGATTGACGTGGAAAAGGTGCTGGCTGAAACAGGGCATTTTGGTACTGATGAAGTGATTTTTAATGCGGTTAAGCCGCTGGGGCGCGACAATCGCACGGTGTTTTTTGCCGATGATTCTTCGGTGGCGCGCAATCAGATCACTCGTACGCTGGATGCGATGGGCGTGAAGCACATATCTGCGATCAATGGTCGTCAGGCCTGGATTGAGTTGTCGAAAATGGCCGCATATGCAGACAGTACCGGCATCCCATTAACAGATATGATCCAGGTTATATTGACCGATGTGGAAATGCCTGAGATGGACGGCTATATGTTGACGCGGAAAATCAAGGAAGATAATCGTTTTAAAGGTATTCCGGTGTTGATGCATTCGTCACTGTCGAGCACGTCAAACCAGCAACTGGGCAAGACCGTCGGAGTGGATGAGTATATACCGAAGTTCGAGCCACAAAAACTGTCTCAGGCGCTGGCGAGATTACTGGCTTAGGAACATTTAAGGGCGGTCGTTAGACATTAGTCGTTAGTTAATGCCGCGAGGGCATTCACACAAAACATGTCGCGCATATGTTTGTGTTTTGGTATGAAATCCGCGTAGCGACGATAGAAACTAATGACTAGTAACTTACGACTAGTCTATTTCAGGAGAAAGAAATGTCATATTCAGATGAAATGATGAGCAGTAGTGAAGACGGTATGCTCGGTCATATCGACGCCACCACCAGTCTTGCCGGGACAAACAAGATGGAAATCCTGTTGTTCAGTCTGGGCACCGATGAGAAATTTGGCATCAATGTATTCAAGGTCAAAGAAGTAAGCCACGCCGGCAAGATCACGCGTACGCCGAATATGCCGCGAGGCGTCGATGGTATCGTCTCTTTGCGTGGACATGTGATGCCGGTGCTGAATCTGGCCGAATTTATGGGGATGTCGCCCGCCAGTAAGCATCGGACTATGATGGTGGCGGAGTACAACACGCATATCCTGGGGTTTCTGGTTGAAGGTGTGGATCGCATTATTCGCGTCGACTGGGATAAGGTTCGCGCTGCCGAAGGCATGCTGTCTGATAAAGGGGCGCTGATTACAGCGATTACCGAATTGCCTGATGGTACGCTGGTGTCACTGCTGGATGTTGAGCAAATCCTGTCAAATGCGTTTGGTGAGGCGATCGTAGGTAATGTCGAAAAGGTTGAGGCGGGTCACGATTTATGTGTCTTCTTCGCAGACGATTCGATGGTGGCCCGCCGCAAGATCGCCGAGGTGCTGGACAAAATGGGCGTCAAACATATTCAGTCGACTAGCGGTCGCGAAGCCTGGGACAGGCTGAAGACCATGGCGGAATCTGCTCATGCTGCAGGAACGGAGTTGCATGACCAGATTCAGGTGATCCTTACCGATGCGGAGATGCCTGAGATGGATGGTTATGTGTTGACCCAGCACATTAAATCAGACAGCCGTTTCGATGGTATTCCGGTGGTTATGCATTCGTCGCTGTCATCCGATGCCAATCGGGCGATGGGCAGGCGTGTCGGAGTCGATTTCTACGTGCCGAAATTCGATTCGATGGTATTGTCCTCAACACTCAGGCCGTTGTTGACGTAAAGTTGTTAAAGCAGTAGCTAGTAGCTGGTTTGTGGTGTCGCTTCGCGGTTTCTGGAGGTGACTAACGACTAGCGTATGAATTCAGGAGATGGTAATGGGAATAGAAAGTACGCGGTTTTTAGTGGTGGATGACTTTTCAACGATGCGGCGCATCGTGCGAAATCTGCTTAAGGAGTTGGGCTTTGTCAATGTTCAGGAGGCTGAAGACGGTGTTCAGGCACTGGTCAAATTGCGCGCCGATACTTTTGATTTTGTTGTATCTGACTGGAATATGCCAAACATGACGGGTATCGAGCTGTTAAGGTCGATTCGGGCGGATGCCAAACTCAAGCATTTGCCGGTATTGATGGTAACGGCAGAGGCCAAACGCGAGAATATTATCGAGGCAGCGCAGGCTGGTGCTTCAGGCTACGTGGTCAAGCCTTTTACGGCTGCGACGCTGGACGAAAAGCTGAAAAAAATATTCCAAAACATGAATAAGTGAGAACTGACATGGCCACCCAAATTGCAACCCAGGAATGCGATGATCTTGAATCGCTGTTTGACAGTATTGTCGCTGCGAATATCAACGAAGAACCCGAGGAGCCCGCCCCAAAGGCTGTGGTGACGGTGAGTTCAGATAAGGTTCTTAATCAGCTGGGGCAGATGACGCGAACCTTGCACGATACCTTGCGAGAGCTGGGGCTGAACAAGGAAATCGAGAAGGCGGCTTCATCTATTCCCGATGCGCGTGATCGCTTAAATTATGTGGCAACGCTGACGCAGCAGGCTGCAGAGCGTGTGCTGAATGCGACGGAGGCCGCACAGCCGCTGGTGCAGAATATGGAGGAGGAGGCGCATCGTTTGGGCGGGCAGTGGACTCTGTTGTTTGACCGGCAGTTGAATGTCGATCAGTTTAGAACATTGGTCACGCAAACCCAGGCTTTTCTGGACATTGTGCCCAAGCAAACCAAGCAGACCAACGCCTATTTGATGGAAATCATGATGGCGCAGGATTTTCAGGACTTGACCGGTCAGGTTATCAAGAAAATCATCGAATTGACACAGAGTATGGAGAAACAGCTGCTGACATTGCTGCTGGATAATGCGCCTCCCTCAATTAAGGCTGAATATGATGCTGGCTTGCTGAACGGCCCTGTCATCAATCCGCACTTGCAGACCAATGTGGTGACCAGCCAGGATCAGGTCGACGACTTGCTGGAAAGCCTGGGATTTTAAAAAAACAGTTAAAGACAGTCGTTAGTCGTTAGTTGCTAGTTAGTATTGTCGTTACGCGGCTTTAACTAACTAAATAACTAACGTCTTGCGTCTAATGACTAGATATTGGAGTTAACACATGAACGATTTTGCTGGCATGGAAGAGCTGTTAAGCGACTTTTTACTCGAGGCGGGCGAAATGTTGTCCGATGTCGATAGCAAGTTGATGGAATTGGAAAAGCGTCCGAATGACAGCAATTTGCTCAATGAGGTATTTCGCGGTTTCCACACCATCAAGGGAG
>JBBRBS010000141.1:0-5727 GCA_038205615.1 Burkholderiales bacterium
TGCAGCCTTTTTGCTGCTCTATTTTCATTCACTGAACAAGGCCAAGAAAAAGGTCGAGGAAAGCGAAGAGCAATTCAGGCTGATGGTATCCGGCGTCAAGGACTATGCCATCATCATGTTGAACGCTGCCGGCCAGGTGGAAAACTGGAATACGGGCGCTGAAAAAATTCACGGCTACCAGGCCGAGGAAATCGTCGGGCAATCCTTTACGAAGTTTTATCCTGACGCAGATGTTGAACAGAAAATACCGGAATATGAGTTGAGCATTGCAGCAACAGCCGGCAGTTATAAAGCCGAAGGGTGGCGTGTGCGCAAAGACGGCACCCGCTACATTGCCAATGTAATTATTACGGCTTGTCATGATGAAAAGGGTGAATTGCGCGGCTTTTCAAACGTGACGCGCGATATTACCGAACGCAGGAAAACGGAGGAATCGCTCAACAAATATCGCAACAATCTGGAAAAAATTGTCGCCGAGCAAACCGACAGCCTGCGTAAATCAAAGGATGTCGCGGAAAACGCCAATAAAGCGAAGGGCGATTTTTTGGCGAATATGAGTCACGAAATTCGCACACCGATGAACGCGATCATCGGCATGTCTCATCTGGCGCTCAACACGGAGCTGACGCCGAGACAGCGCGACTACCTGAAAAAAATCCAGGGTTCCGGGAAACACCTGCTGGGCATTATTGACGATATTCTGGATTTCTCGAAAATCGAGGCCGGAAAACTCTCGATAGAACAAGCCGATTTTGAACTTGAAAAAGTGCTGAGTAATGTGGCCCAGCTGATTTCCGAGAAAACCTCGCAGAAGGAACTGGAACTGGTGTTTGACATCGACCGGGCCGTCCCCAGATACCTGCACGGCGACTCGCTCAGACTGGGGCAAATTCTCATCAACTATGCGAATAATGCGGTCAAGTTCACCGAGCGCGGCGAAGTCGTTATCTCAGCCCGCGTACTGGAAGATACGGAACATGAGGTATTGTTGCGCTTCGCGGTGCGCGATACGGGTATCGGCCTCACCGATGAGCAACAAGCCACTTTGTTTCGAACCTTCCAGCAGGCTGACAGTTCCACCAGCCGCAAGTATGGCGGTACCGGGCTGGGACTGGCGATTTCCAAACAGCTTGCCGCCCTGATGCAAGGGGAAGTCGGGCTGGAAAGCGTCGCAGGACAAGGCAGCACTTTCTGGTTTACCGCAAGACTCGGCAAGGCCGTTGGCAAGAACATGAATCTGTTGCCGATGCCGGATCTGCGTGGCCGTCGTGTGTTGGTTGTGGATGACAACGAAGTGGCGCGCAATGTGCTTGATGATATGTTGTCCAGGATGTCTTTCAAGGTTGACCAAGTGTCGGGCGGGGAGGGCGCCGTTGCGGCAGTACAACAGGCAGATCTGTCTGGCAGCCCGTATGAAGTCGTGTTTCTCGACTGGCGTATGCCCGGCATGGACGGAATTGAAACTGCCGATGCTATCCATGCCCTGCCTCTGAAAAATAACCCGCATCTGATGATGGTGACGGCTTACGGGCGTGAAGAGGTGATGAATGAGGCGAGGGCAGCCGGTCTGGAATACACGCTGGTCAAGCCGGTCACCGCCTCGATGCTGTTTGACACCACGATGCGCGCGCTGGGTGCGCAGTACGATGGCGCGCGTTCCGGCACTCATCCCGTGCCGAATATTGCAGAGTGGTTGTCCAGAATCCGGGGAGCGTCGATTCTGTTGGTTGAGGATAACGAATTCAACCAGGAAGTGGCGGTGGGATTGCTGACCGATGCCGGCTTTGAGGTCGATATCGCCAGTAACGGGCAGGTGGCCGTGGAGATGGCCAGCCAGGGCGCATACGACCTTGTGTTGATGGATATGCAGATGCCCGTCATGGACGGGGTGACGGCGACGATCGAAATTCGCAAAAATCCTCGCTTTGCGAATTTGCCTATTCTGGCAATGACCGCCAACGCGATGCAGCAAGATAAGGACAAGTGCGCGCAGGCAGGCATGAACGACTACCTGGCCAAACCCATTAATCCGGATGAATTGTTCAGCACCTTGCTCAAGTGGATTCAACCCCGGCATGCGCAGGTTGCGGTAGCGAATTTGTCCGAACAGTCCGTCATCAGTGAAGGCATGAATGATTTGCCGATTATTGACGGGCTGGATGTTGAACTGGGTTTGCAGCGTGTGCTTGGCAAACAGTCGCTTTATCTGAACATGCTGCGCAAATTCGTGACCAATCAGGAAAATATCCCGGCTCAATTGCATGCAGCGCTGGATGTAAAGGATCTGGCCACGGCAGAACGCATCGCTCATACCGCCAAGGCCGTCAATGGCAACATCGGCGCGACCCGATTGCAGGCGTTGGCGGGCGAAATGGAAGACATGCTCCGCTCAGGTGGCGTACCCGACAGCGGAATCCTTGTGCAATTTACAGAAATGCATACGGCGCTGATAACCGCACTTAAAGCCGCCGTGCAGCCAGAGACGAATGATGCGCCCGTGGTGCTGAATGCGGAAAAGGCGGCCCTGATACTCAGCCATCTGCATGACTTGCTATCTAATGATGACAGCAAAGCTGCCGATGTGCTGGAAGAAAACACCGACCTGCTGCGCTATGCACTTGGCCCGGACAGTTTCTCAAAAGTAGAGAAAGCGATCAGGCAATTCGATTTCGAGAAGGCGTTGCAACACATTGAACAAGCGGACAAGCTTCTTTGAGCGGCCAAGTATTTTTATAAATTAATCAATATGATACAGATATGACCTATTCGCTCAATTCCACGGCAACCATTCTGGTGGTGGATGATACACCGGACAATCTGTCATTAATGAGCGGTTTGCTCCGCGACAAATATCTGGTCAAGGTCGCAAGTTCGGGTGAAAAAGCGATCAGGATTGCACAGTCGGGCACGCCGCCTGACCTGATCCTGCTCGACATCATGATGCCCGAGATGGATGGCTACGAAGTCTGCCGTCGCCTGCAACAAGACCCGAAAACGCGCAACATCCCGATTATCTTTCTGACAGCTAAAAGCCAGCCTGAAGATGAAGCGATGGGCATCAGTCTGGGGGCGGTTGATTACATCATCAAACCTATCAGCCCGCCGATTGTGCTGGCGCGGGTGCGCAATCAACTGGCGCTGACCGAACGCACGATGATACTCAGCGCGTTGTCCGAGAAGTTATCAAAATATTTTTCGCCGCAGGTCTATAAGGCCATTTTCGAAGGGGCGCAGGATGTCAGGATTGAGGCCAAGCGCAAAAAACTGACCATTTTTTTCTCCGACATCAAGGACTTTACCGAAATCACCGAAGGGCTGGATCCGGAAGACCTGACTTATCTGCTTAACAACTATTTTTCAGAAATGTCCAAAATTGCCCTTGAACATGGCGCGACCATAGACAAGTTCATCGGCGATGCGATGCTGGTATTTTTTGGCGATCCGCAAACGCTCGGCATCAAGGAGGATGCGTTGCAGTGCGTGCGTATGGCGGTGGCGATGCAACAGCGCATGGCCTATCTTCAGGCAATCTGGCGTGAAAAAGGCTATCTGCGTCCGTTCCAGATGCGCATCGGGATCAATACCGGGTTCTGTGACGTGGGAAACTTCGGCAGCGAATACCGGATGGATTACACCATCATCGGTGCGCAGGTGAACCTGACGGCAAGGCTGGAACAGGCATGCAAGCCCGATGGCATCATGTTGTCCTATGAAACGTATGCCCTGGTACAGGACGAATTTGTTTGTGAAGAGCGCACGCCCATCAAGGCGAAGGGAATCGCCAAGGAAATCCGCTGCTTCTCGTTACAGGGAATCACGCCTTCGAATGGAGAACTGCAGGGCATGTTCATCAGGGAGCGCATCGGCATGCGGTTGTTGCTCAATTTTGAAACCCTCAGTCAGGAATCTAAGCAGCAGGCGATTGATGACTTGCAAGAAGCGATGGATATCATTCGAAGACAGTCGAAGAACAGTTCTGCGTCCGATAGCTGACTGGCTGTTTCCCTGCAGGCTCAAAGTCAATCCAGTATAAGCCGCTCTTTTTAGTTAAAATCGGCAACTTCAATTTTATAAACCGGACGAATTGACAACGATTTATGCATCTGCCTGCACCTGAAGAATATCGAGGTACCGATCAACTGCGGCAGTCACGTTTGTCATACTAATGAAATCACCCATTGATCACCCGTTTCAAAAATTCTGCGGGATCAGAGCAATCCTCCTCTATGCGCGGATCGCTGTCCTGCTGAGTATTTTCGTGACTTCCATGTCCTATGGGGTCACAGGCGACAAAGAGATATTGAGCGTCGATGAACGCGCCTGGCTTACCCGGAATCAGTCGCGTCTGGTGCTTGCGGTTGAGACGGGTTATGCGCCATTTGTGTTCATTGGCGAAAAGGGGCAGCCCGCCGGCCTGGCTCAGGATTACATGCACCTGATTGAATCGAAACTGGGTGTCCATTTTCAGCAGAGACGTTTTTCATCTCTGTCCGAAATCTTTGAGAAGGTGAAAAGTGGAGAAGTACAGGTCGTCAATGCCGTAACCAGCACGCCTGAACGATCAAAATTCCTGACCATGACGGCCCCGTTCATCTCCGTTCCGAACGTTATCATTGTCAGTAAAGATTATTCCGGACAGATATCAAAAGACAAACTCGCAGGCTTAAAGGTCGCGCTGGTAAAGAATTATGCCATCACGGAACATATGACAAGCCGGGGTGAACACTTCATTCCCATACTGGTGGCCAATGACCTTGATGCCCTGTTAAGCGTCTCTTTCGGGCGCGCTGATGCGGCGGTGATCGATCTTGCGACGGCGTCTTATCTGATCTCGGAAAAAGGCATTACGAATCTGCGCGTGGCGGGCGATGTGGAGTACGACATTCGACTTTCAATCGGCACGCCGATAAGTGAACCCGTATTGCACAGCATACTCAATAAGGGACTTGGGGCGATCTCGAATCAAGAGAGGCAGGCAATAAAAAATCGCTGGATCAGCACGTCGACAGAGCCAAGTATCTTCAAAGACCGCCTGTTCTGGATCGTTCTGGGTAGTGTGCTTGCCATCGCATCTGCGATACTTTTCGTTATTCTGCTCTGGAATCGGACGCTCCGGCGGCAGGTAGTGCTGCGCAAACAGGCTGAGACGAAGATTGCCGAAAGTGAAGCACGCCTGAGAACGATCATCGAAAATGAGCCTGAGTGCATCAAGATCGTCGACTCAAAAGGAATTCTTACGCAGATGAATCCGGCCGGGCTGGCGATGATCGAGGCCGATACGCTGGCGCAAGTAGCAGGACGCCCGGTACTGGGTGTCATCGCACCGGAATATCGCACGGCTTTTCTCGAAATGCACAAACGCGTACTGGCAGGCGAATCAGTGCAAATGGAATTTGAGGTGATTGGTTTTAAAGGAGGTCGCCGCTGGCTGGAGACCCACGCTGTTCCAATGCAGGAAAATGGCGAGACGGTGCAACTGGCCGTTACCCGTGACATTACGGATCGAAAAAAAGATGCCAATGCGCTGCGTCTGGAGCGCGACCAGAATCAGCGCTATCTCGATACCACGTTGGCGCTGATGGTTGAGTTGGACAGTGAGGGCAAGGTCACCATGATCAATCGATCCGCCTGCAATCTGCTGGGCTATGCTGAGAATGAGCTGCTGGGTCAGAACTGGTTTGAGACCTGCCTGCCGCAGCCCTATGGGATGGAGGTTGTCTACCCGTT
>JBBRBS010000142.1:0-5706 GCA_038205615.1 Burkholderiales bacterium
TGGTTGAACAGGCCAAGAAGGTATCCATGCCCAAGGAGACGCTGGAGCGTGCGATCAAGAAGGGCGCAGGCTTGCTCGATGAGGGAATGAGTCTGGAACGCTTGACCTACGAAGGTTTCGCGCCACACCGGGTGCCCGTCATTGTCGAATGTCTGACAGACAACACCAACCGCACCTATCCGAATATTCGCGTGTTATTCCGCAAGGGTCAACTGGGCGCATCGGGTTCAGTTGCCTGGGACTTTGACCATCTTGGCATGATCGAAGCGACACCGGCCATAAAAGAGGCTGACGCCGAGCTTGCGGCGATCGAAGCTGGCGCTCAGGATTTCGAAGCAGGCGATGAAGGAGCGACGCTGTTTCTGACCGACCCGGTTGATCTGGATGCCGTATGCCGTGCACTGCCGGCTTTCGGCTTTACCGTGCAGTCTGCGCTGATAGGCTACCGCGCAAAAAATCCCGTGACCCTGAACGATGCGGAACGCGAAGAAGTCGAGGCGTTTCTGGAAGCCATCGATGCGGATGATGACGTGCAGAATGTCTATGTCGGGCTGGCCGGTTAAACCAAAAGGCGTCCCGCGACTTTAGTGCGATTGCCGCCCAAATTTACACCAAATGATCCCATTTTCCATCCTTGACCTGTCCCCGATCAACGAAGGAGGCGATGCTGCCCAGTCGTTTCGCAACACACTTGATCTTGCCCGGCACGCAGAGCGCCTGGGCTACCAGCGCTTCTGGCTGGCCGAGCATCATGGCATGCCGGGCATTGCCAGCGCCGCGACCGCTGTCCTGATCGGGCATGTAGCCGGTGGCACGTCGACCATCCGCGTCGGTGCCGGCGGGATCATGTTACCCAACCATTCGCCGCTGGTGATTGCCGAACAGTTCGGCACCCTGGAATCGCTTTATCCCGGGCGCATAGACTTAGGGCTAGGGCGCGCGCCGGGCTCAGACCAGCTCACCGCGCGCGCTTTGCGCCGCAATCTCGCCTCCGATTCAAATCAGTTTCCCAATGATGTCGTCGAACTGATGGATTACTTCTCGGCCGAGAAGCGGCATGCGGTTCGCGCCGTTCCGGGCGCCGGCCTGAACGTGCCGATATGGATACTGGGATCGAGCCTTTTCGGCGCACAGGTGGCGGCGGCACTAGGCCTGCCCTATGCATTCGCATCGCATTTTGCGCCGGATCAGTTGATGCAGGCGATTGCCTTGTATCGCGCCACCTTCAAGCCGTCTGCTCAACTGGCGAAGCCGTACGTGATGCTCGGCTACAACGTCTTTGCGGCAGATACCGACGAGGAGGCGCGATTTCTAGCGACTTCAATGCAGCAGGCATTTGTCAGCCTGCGCAGCGGCCACCCCGGGCGTCTTCAGCCGCCGTTGGAGGGTTATCTGGACAGCATCGCACCGCATCAGCGTGACGTGCTGGGCGAGATCCTGTCATGCGCCGCGATCGGCTCGCCCGACACGGTAAAACGTACATTAAAGGCATTCATCGAACAGGCAGGCGCGGATGAATTGATGATCACATCGCAGATTTTCGATCATTCAGCACGTCTGCGTTCATATGAGATCACCGCAGACATCCGAGCATAGAAAACTTTCATTGCCCGGGGCCGGCAATAGCTCCGCCGCCTGACGGCCGACCCGCGCGGACAGATGCAAAAGCCGCCAGTGTCCGGTTCGCAGCAGCTAAAGCGCGTCGGCACCCGGTCGATCGCAGCAGGCCAGATCGGCAACGTCTGCGTCGCCCAATTTGCCGGCGGCGTCACGTAACGCAGTGCGCAGACCTTCCTCCAGGACAGGATGATAAAACGGCATGCTCAACAAGTCGCGCACTGTCAGCTTGCGCTGTACCGCCAACGCCAGCAGATGGGCAAGGTGCTCACCTTGCGGCGCACACATCTCGGCACCTGTTAGCCTGCCACTGCTTCTGTCGGCATAGACGCGCAACAGGCCGTAATTAACCTCTGCCATACGCGCGCGCGCCTGACTTGAAAAATCGACCTCGCCGATGACGGTTTCATTCTCGTTAAGCTCTTCGAAGGCCTGTCCGATCACGGCGATGCCGGGATCGGTAAATACAATCGCAAGCGGCACCCGTCTCTCGAAGCATGCCGGCTGATTCCGCAGCGCGTTATATCCGGCGATATATCCCTCGTCGAGCGCCTCGTGCAGTAACGGCAGGTGACGGTTGGCATCGCCTGCGATGTACACGGGAAGATCAGCGATCTGCATGGTGCGCGAATTGAACGGCGGCACACCGTGCTCATCGAGTTCGACTCCCAAATTCTCGATACCCATCTGATCGACATTGGGGCGTCGACCGAGTGCGACGAGCACCTTGTCGACCAGGACACTCTCACCGCCGGCACGCACGCGGATACACTCACCTTCGATGACAGGCTCAGCGGCCAGCCCCAGTTGCAGGGTGAACTCCGCCCGCAATAATGCCACGGCCAGCTTGTTGACATGAGGATCGCTCAGCCCGGCGATATGATCCGCGGCATCGAAACCTGTCACCTCTATGCCAAGCCGCGCGAGCGACTGGGCGATCTCGCTGCCAAGACCACCCATACCAATAATCGCCATGTTTGATGGCAGCGTTTCCTGCTCAAACAAATCGTCGCTGGTCAGCATCCGTACTCCGAGTGCTGCCCAATCTTTTGGAACGATTGGACGAGACCCTGTCGCGATGATGACCTTTTTGGCATGCAAGCGACGTTCACCGACATCGATCACCTGAGGTTCGAGGAACCGTGCGCGACCCGCAATGTTGCGATCTTGCAGGTCGTCAGTGAGCTTGAGCATGCCCTCAACGAAACCGTCGCGCAACCGGCGCACGCGCCTCAAGACAGCGGGAATATCGACGGTAAGCCTTTCTGCACCGTTCACGCCGAAGGCTTCAAGCGACTTGCGCCGGTGAAAGGCGTTGGCCGCTTCGATGAGCGCTTTCGAAGGCATGCATCCGGCCCGCGCGCAGGTACTGCCGTATGGGCCTTCATTGATCAACACAAAATTATCAGTCTGCTTACGCACCTCGCGCAGCGCCGTCAGGCCGGCAGAGCCTGCGCCAATGATAGCGACGTCGTATGATTTAATCATGATTTCTCCTTCTGGTATCCGCGCCACTCTAATCTTTCCAGCGCGACCGAACCGTACGCCAGCAAACATAGCAAGGAACGTCGCAGAGGCCGCCCGGAGACGAAGGTGATGAACGATAGCCAAGTCGCGGCTTTCCCCGCAAGCGGAGAAAGCGTAGAGAGAGTTCGGAGCCAAGCCGGCTGAAAATACGATATTTAATTCCTGTGATGGATGCAGCCATAAAGACCGCTCAGCAATCAATCAATCAATCAATCAGCGAGGTTAAAGCAGTTTGGGATTGCGCACGAAAGCGCGTATATTAACGCGTCATCTTCACAACGCAGAGCCATCATGGAAAGCATCAAGATACGCGGTGCGCGCACCCACAACCTGAAGAACATCAGCCTCGACCTGCCTCGCCACAAGCTGGTGGTGATCACCGGACTGTCCGGCTCCGGCAAGTCGTCGCTGGCCTTCGACACGCTGTATGCAGAGGGGCAGCGCCGCTACGTGGAATCCCTGTCCGCCTATGCCCGGCAGTTCCTGCAGCTGATGGAAAAACCCGATGTGGATCTGATCGAGGGCCTGTCGCCCGCGATTGCGATAGAGCAGAAAGCCACGTCCCACAACCCGCGCTCCACCGTCGGCACCGTCACGGAAATTCACGACTATCTGCGCCTGCTGTTCGCCAGAGCAGGCGATCCATATTGCCCGCAGCACGATCAGGTGTTGCAGTCGCAAAGCGTAGGCCAGATGGTCGATCATGTTTTGGAACTGCCGGAAGGCACGCGCATCATGATACTGTCGCCGCTGGTGGTGGATCGCAAGGGCGAGCAACTGGACATGTTCGACGAGCTGCGCGCCCAGGGTTTTACAAGGCTGCGCATCAACGGCACGGTGTATGAGATCGACGCGCTGCCCGCCTTGCAGAAGACAAAGAAGCACACCGTCGAAATCGTCGTGGACAGACTCAAAGTCAATCCGGATTCCAAGCAGCGCCTGGCCGAATCGTTCGAAACTGCGCTGCGCCATTCCGATGGGCGTGCCGTGGCGGCGGAGATGGACTCAGGCGTCGAGCACCTGTTCTCGGCCAAATTTGCCTGCCAGATTTGCAACTACTCGCTGCCCGAACTCGAGCCGCGCCTGTTCTCGTTCAACAATCCGATGGGCGCATGCCCGAAGTGCGACGGCCTCGGCGTAATCACCTTTTTCGATCCGAAGCGCATCGTCTCCTTACCCTCGTTATCTTTGAGTTCCGGCGCAATCAAGGGCTGGGACAGGCGCAATCAGTTCTATCACCAGCTGCTGTCAGGTCTTTCACGACATTACGACTTCGACCTTGAACGGTCCTTCGAGAGCCTGCCGGACAACATCCAGCAGATCATACTGTATGGAACCGGCAAAGAGGAAATCGCGTTCCAGTATATGAATGACCGTGGCAAACCGATGTTGCGCGAACATGCCTTCGAAGGCGTGGTCAACAACCTGGAACGCCGCTATAAGGAAACCGACTCGCCCACCGTAAGGGAAGAGCTGTCGAAATACCTGAACGGCTGCACCTGCCCCTCCTGCCACGGCACCCGATTGCGTCTGGAGGCGCGCCACGTGCGCTTCACCGATAAAAATATCTATGAAATCAGTGATATGCCACTTAAACAGGCGCTTGATTTCTTCCTGAGCTTGAAACTGCAAGGACAGAAACAGGCGATTGCAGAAAAGATCGTGCATGAGATCGCCAGCCGCCTGACCTTTTTGAATAACGTCGGGCTCAATTACCTGACCCTGGCGCGCTCGGCCGAAACGCTGTCCGGCGGAGAGGCGCAGCGCATCCGTCTGGCCTCCCAGATCGGCTCCGGCCTGACCGGCGTAATGTATGTGCTGGACGAACCCTCCATCGGCTTGCATCAACGCGACAACGACCGGTTGCTGACCACGCTCTACCGTCTGCGCGACATGGGCAACAGCGTGATCGTCGTGGAGCACGATGAAGACGCGATCCTTCATGCGGATTATGTGGTGGATATGGGACCGGGGGCCGGGGAGCACGGCGGTTTAATTGTCGCGCAAGGCACACCTGATGAAATTTGCAACAATCCAGAGTCGCTTACCGGCGATTATCTGACCGGACGCCGCCAGATCCCGATGCCGAGCAAACGTCTCGCACCCGATCCTGAACGCATGCTTCGTATCGTCGGGGCCTGCGGTAACAATCTCAAAGACGTCACGCTCGAACTACCGGTAGGCTTGCTGGTGTGCATTACCGGTGTCTCGGGTTCAGGCAAATCCACGCTGATCAACGACACGCTGTATCCCGCCGTCTCGCAGCATCTGTACCGCAGCAATACCGAACCTGCTCCGCACGCGTCGATCAGCGGACTGGAATTTTTCGACAAGGTGATCAATGTCGATCAGTCACCGATCGGACGTACGCCGCGCTCCAATCCTGCCACTTACACCGGCCTGTTCACGCCGATCCGTGAGCTGTTCGCAGGGGTTCCGTCTTCACGCGAACGCGGTTACGGACCGGGCCGTTTCTCGTTCAACGTCAAGGGTGGACGCTGCGAATCCTGTCAGGGCGATGGCGTGATCAAGGTCGAGATGCATTTCATGCCGGACATCTAT
>JBBRBS010000143.1:0-5685 GCA_038205615.1 Burkholderiales bacterium
CGCGTGATGCATGATGGAAAAACCCTGAAGCCCCTGCCCACCCGTGATGCCGTGTTGCCCGCACTGGCGGTGCTGGCCGCAGCGCGCGAACGCCAGGTGAAGGTTTCAGCGCTGATGCAGGATTTGCCCGCACGTTACACCGCCAGCGACCGGCTGCAGGACTATCCGGTATCGACCAGCCGTCAGTTGATTCTTGAACTTACCAACGATCCAAAGGCGTTGCAGCGTTATCTGGCGCCTGATGATGCACTACCCGTTGATTGCGACACGACAGACGGACTCAGGATCACGTTTGACAACGGTGAAATCGTGCACCTCAGGCCATCGGGCAACGCGCCCGAATTGCGCTGTTATTGCGAGGCTTCAACCCAGATGCGCGCAATGCAGCTGGTGCAGGCTGTACTGGCGCAGATCAGGCCGTAATCTGTACAAACGATGAAAATGCCCCTGTTACAACTATGGATTCAGCAATGACGCCGATGCTCTCGTCGAATTCAATCATTCACATCGGTCATCTTCCCGATGCGATTGATATCAACAGACAAATTATCTACGGCTATCATCTTTTGAGTGAGCAGGATTTTTCACGGCGCAGCCATTTCTTCGGTGGGCGTTTCGAAAATCGCTACCTTGACACTCAGCACATCCCGGCACTCGGGCAGGTTCTGTCGCAGGCGATGACTTTTGCGGCAAGCCTGCTAGGCATGCCGGAACAGGGGCTGAAGCGGGGTTTCTGGTTCAACGACATGGGGCCAGGGCAGAGTACGACCAAACACGATCACGACGAAGACGACGAACTTCTGTCAGCAGTGTATTACATCACCGTTCCGGAAAATTCGGGCAGTCTGATCATCCATGACCTGCACAGCAAAACAGAAGTCACGCCTGAAGCCGGCATGTTCGTCTTTTTCGCCCCGCAGGTCATGCACTCGGTAAGCGTTAACCAAAGCGGCGAGAAACGCCTCTCGATCGGAATGAATTTCGGCCCTACTTGAATGGGCCGGGAAGCACACTTAACGCTACTATCGACTGGATTTCGGATTTGCGAGCAGCGGCTTCGCAGCGTGCCTGTGAACCCTTTGCGCGGAATACCCCGTGACCTAGTTGGCGTATTTTAGCAACCCGGTAAAAGGGCTGGTCGTTTTACCAATGACAGATCAGCGTTCAATCTCATCGATTGAAACGACCTTGCGGATCACTTCACCCTCGATGATCTCGCCTTTGAAGACTTCATCCCTGAACGCGTCGGCGTCGTTGGCAGCACCGCTCATCGCAAGGGTGTTTTCGCGCATCAGGCGGCGCAGCGCACGGGTTTTGTACCACAGATAGCCGAAGGCAATAACACCGACTGTCGCGATGACCGTCAGCAATAGCACCGAGAACATCAGGCCGAAAACGATCAGCAAAGCGGTGACAATTAACGCGACCGCTTTGCTCAACAGAGAACCTTGCCGCAAAGCTTAAACCGCCTGACCCGCAGCGAAGGCGGAAGCCCAAGCCCACTGGAAGTTGTAGCCGCCCAGCTGCCCTGTGACATCCACCACTTCGCCGATGAAATACAGGCCCGGAACATCGTTGCATTCCATCGTCTTGGACGACAGCGCCTGAGTATCTATCCCGCCGCAGGTCACTTCGGCCTTGGCATAGCCCATCGTGCCGGAAGGCGTTACTTGCCAGTCGTGCAACTGTTCAGCAATGACTTTGCGTTGTTTGTCATTATATTGATTCAATGGCTTGTTTTCAAAAGACTTATTCTCATCGCACCACACATCAGCGAAGCTCTTCGGGAACCATTGTGTCAGGAAATTGGCAAGCTGCTTTTTACTGGTTTTATGCTCATCCAGTACGCTTTCCATATCCAGATCAGGCAGCAGGTTGATGTGCAACGCATCGCTTGGCTGCCAGTAAGATGACGCCTGCAGAATGACAGGGCCACTCAAACCGCGATGCGTGACCAGCAGGTCTTCGCGGAACGACTGTTTGCCGGTCGTCACGATGGCAGGGAACGAAACGCCGGTCAGATCGGCATAAGGCTTCCATTCATCAGGCGCGAAGGTCAGCGGCACCAGCCCTGCTTTCAACTTGGTGATCGGCACGCCGAACTGTTCAGCGACGTGATAGCCGTAAGGCGTCGCGCCGGTCTTGGGGATGGACAGGCCGCCGGTTGCGATAACCAGCGATACCGCTTCGAATTCGCCGCGCGAAGTGGAAACGTAAAACTTGGCCTTCTTGCCGATGCCCGCATCCGCCGCATAAGGCGTATGCTTGATTTCCTCGATGTCGCAGCTCATGAAACGCTTCACACCCGCCGCATCGCACTCAGTGCGCAGCATCGCGATGATCACTTCGGATTCCTCATCGCAGAACAATTGGCCGAGCGTCTTCTCGTGATAACTGATGTTGTGCTTTTGCAGCAGCGCGATGAAGTCGAACGGCGTGTAGCGCGCCAGTGCCGAGCGGCAAAAATGCGGGTTGCTTGAGATAAAATTGTCCGGCTTGGTATTGATATTGGTGAAGTTGCAATGTCCGCCGCCTGAAATGCGGATCTTTTCCGCAAGCTTCTTGGCGTGATCCAGCAACACCACGGAACGACCGCGCTGCCCGGCTTGAAGTGCGCACATCAGGCCTGCTGCGCCTGAACCGATAATGATTACATCTGATTTCATATTTGTTCCGTAATCCCGAAGAATGGGGATTTTTTGTTAAGTATTAAGTAAGCTGACCAGCCCAACGCCGAAAACTTGTTGAAACTGGCGTAATTTGCGGATTATATTGTCTTTTTTAAGTCAGTGCGCGTTTTGCCTGACGAAAGCGGTCACCGCATCGCGGTATTCAACCCAGCCTACCGCACCGCTGTTGTTGTGTTCACCGCCTTCAATCAGGAGCAACTGCTTGGGCTGAGGGGCTGCGGCATACAGTTGTTTAGCCATCGCCACCGGCACTTTCTTGTCCCATGTGCCGTGTATGATCAGCAGAGGGATTTTAAGCTCAGGCATTTTTTGCAGCGACTCGAAGCGCTGATTGAGCAGGTAGCCGATCGGCAAAAATCCGTAATCCTTCTCGCCCATCGCCTGCATCGAGGTAAAAGTGCCCTCGGTAATCAAGCCGGCAGCTTCCGGGTGATGCACCGCCAGATCGATCGCAATCGCGCCGCCCAGCGAATGCCCGTAGATGAAACTTTTGCCAGGAGTGACATCGCGCCGTTTAATCAGGTATTGCCAGACAGCTTCAGCATCCTCGTACACCTTGGCCTCGCTGGGCCTGCCACCGGTACTCTTGCCGAACCCCCTGTAATCCGCCAGCAACACGTTAAACCCCAAATCGTGCAGGCGTTTCGTATGCTCCAGATTATTGCCGATATTGCGATAATTGCCGTGAAAATACAGTACGGTTGGTGTCGTACTCTTTGCACCGTCCGCAGGAACCCACCAGGCATCCAGTTCGCCCTGATCAGCGCCTTTTCCTGCGGGGATGCGCAGCGCGTCATACTTCATCCCCATGCGATCCGGCGTGGTTTGCCACTCAGCCGTCGGCACGAATACCTGCTCCATCTGCGTCGCCCACATAAACCCGCAGGCCGCCGCATACAGCAGCGCCAGCACACCGATGCCTGCCGCTAAACGACGTGTATTCACGCGGCCTCCTCCAGTTGCTTCCACAAACACGAACCTTTACTGGCCTTGTCTATGTCGAGCAATTGCTGTGCATGCACGGCTAATTCTTCAGCGCTGGGAAGCAAAATGCGCAGTTTCAGACGCGATGCATCGGTGCTCAAGATGGCGGGCTGACGGATTTCCGGTGCGGCATCCTCTCCTAATAGGCTCTCCTGGCCGCGCGTCATCGCGAAATACACTTCGGCGAGCAGCTCGGTGTCCAGCAGCGCGCCGTGCAAGGTGCGGTGCGTGTTGTCTATTTCATAACGGTTGCACAGCGCATCCAAGCCGTTCTTTTTGCCCGGGTTCATTTCACGCGCCATTTTGAGCGTATCCACCACCGGATTTTGCAACGGCGGCAGATTCAGCAGGCGCAGTTCATTGTTGATGAAGCTCATGTCGAACGGCGCGTTATGCGCCATCAATTCCGCCCCGTCGACGAATTCCAGAAAGTTTGCCGCAATGTCGGCGAACTTGGCGCGGCCTTTCAACATATCCCAGGTAAAACCATGCACGCGGGCGGCTTCCTCGTCCACTTCACGCTCAGGGTCCAGATAATGGTGAAAATGCCGCCTAGAGACCTTGCGCCCCTCAAGTTCGATCGCGGCTATTTCGATGATCCGGTGGCCTTTTTTCGGATCAAGCCCGGTGGTTTCGGTGTCCAGCACGATCTTGCGCATCAGAGTAACCCCCTGCCCTGTTCCTGAACCATCGTGACGCCGCGATTCGCCAACACATCGGCGTGCTCATTGCCGGCATGTCCGGAGTGCCCCTTGACCCAGATCCACTCGATCTCGTGTTGCGCCGCTGCGGCATCCAGTCTGCGCCACAAGTCCTCGTTTTTTACCGGCTGACGGCTTGCCGTCTTCCAGCCCGCGCGCTTCCAGCCCGCCAGCCAGGTAGTGATGCCCTGCAGCACATACTTCGAATCGGTGTGCAGCTTCACATGGCAATTCCGGGTCAGCGCTTCGAGCGCGGAAATTGCGCCCATCAGCTCCATACGATTGTTGGTGGTCAGCACTTCACCGCCAAACAGCTCGCGCTCATGGCCTTTCGTGCGCAGCAAGGCACCCCAGCCGCCGACACCGGGATTGCCCTTGCAGGCCCCGTCGGTAAAAATTTCCACAGTTTCTTTAGTCATGTTTATTCTTCACTTGATATTTTCGTCAGGCCGGCCGGCACCTGACACTCCCGCCAGTTCGGCGTTGCATTGCGTATTATTCAGCTTGGGCGCGACTGGCAACAGCTTTTTCACCAAGCCCTCGTTCCAGCTCGGCTTGATCAGTCGCATTCCCGGCACGCGCTTGATCGCATGCAAAAAATAAACACCACCGCTCACCACCCACCAGCGATCGCCTGCCGCCTCCATAAAATTGCCACGCCCCGGCCATTGCTGAAATGGCGGCGCATATGCGGCGAAGTGTTCGGCAACCACATCGAACCCCAGCAGTGCCAGCCAATCCTTGAGACGCGACAGTGCGATGAAATGGCCGCACCACGGATAACCCCGATGCCTTGCCAGCGTACGGTGCAGCCCCCACAGACTGTGCGGATTGAAGCCGCTGATAACCAGACTGCCTTCCGGCATCAGTACCCGCTCGACCTCGCGCAAAATCGCATGTGGCTGTTCAGCAAATTCCAGCATATGCGGCAACAGCACCAAATCCAGACTGCCGGTATCGAACGGCAACTCATCCGCGCACAGGCGCACCAAAGCGCCCGGCTTGTCCTCGCCGGTAAAACGCAACGGAATGCGGCTGTTGCGCAGCAGATCATGTTCGTTCAAACCCAGTTGCAGCGCGTTGTAGCCGAAGATATCGTTCACGGTGCGATCGAACCAAGCCTGCTCGCGCTCGAGCACATAGCCGCCCTGCTCGGTGGCAAACCACTCGCTCAAACTTCGCGCCGTTGAATTACAATTCGACATCGCTCAACTTTCATTTTCCCATGTACAAAATTACCGCCATCCCCGCGCTGCAGGACAATTATATCTGGGTCATCCATAACGACAGTCAGGCCGTTGTGGTGGACC
>JBBRBS010000144.1:0-5628 GCA_038205615.1 Burkholderiales bacterium
CGCCTCTCGGTCAGGCACAACGGCTCGCGCGATTCAGCTGGCTTGCGCTGGACGCATCAGGCACAAACCGATGAAATTCTGTTGCTCACACCGTTAGGACAGACGGCGGCACGCATTTATCGCGATGCGCAGCAGGCAACACTGGATGAGGGCGACAAGCATTATAGTGACACGGATGTCGAGTCGCTGATGATGCAGGTATTAGGCTGGCGTCTGCAGCTGGATGGTCTGCATCATTGGGTGCTCGGGCTTGCGGCTACGGGTGATGCGCTGGTTGAGCGCGATGAGCTGGGACGCATGACCGTGCTGCACCAGGATGGCTGGGAGATCCGCTATCTTAAGTATGCGGATGATAAAGCGGACAGTTTGCCTGCCCGCATGCAATTGTCCCGGGAAAATTTGCAGCTGACATTGTTGATAGACGAATGGGAATGGAACATAAAATGAAGGATGCTGTGGGCAGGGTTGAGGATGCAGGTGCGGTGCGGAATGAAGCCCGGCAGTTAACTTGTCCGGCACCGGCCAAATTGAATCTGTTTCTGCATGTCACAGGACGGCGTGCGGACGGGCTGCATTTGTTGCAAACACTGTTTCGTTTTATCGATCTGAATGACACGCTGCATTTTAGTTTGCGTACAGACTCAGAGGTGCATCGCACCAATGTGATCGATGGCGTGCCCGAAGAGCAGGATTTATGTGTGCGCGCCGCACAATTATTAAAAAAAGATACGGGCTGTTTGCTGGGGGTGGACATTACCCTGACCAAGCGCATCCCGATGGGCGGCGGTTTAGGAGGGGGGAGTTCCGATGCGGCTACCACGCTGATTGCGCTCAATCGCTTGTGGTCATTGGGTTTGTCGCGCGAAAAGCTGATGTCGCTGGGGTTGCAGTTAGGTGCGGATGTGCCGGTTTTTGTGTTCGGTGAGAACGCTTTTGCGGAAGGCGTAGGGGAGAAATTGCAGGCTTATGAGCTGCCGGAAGCCTGGTATGTGGTGCTGTTTCCACCCGTTCATGTGCCGACTGCGAAAATATTTTCAAATTCCCAATTGACACGCGACTCAGTTTCGATAATAATTCGCGCCCTCTCGTTGCAGCAATGCCGAAATGACCTGCAACCGGTAGTGTGCAGTCTCTATCCGGAAGTGGCGAGTTATCTCGAAGCGCTGGGGAAACATGGCAAAGCGATGATGACAGGTTCGGGTGCATGTGTATTTGCCGAATTTGGGACGCAGCAGGAAGCTGACGCAGTCTTGCAGAAGTTGCCGCAAGAGATGCACGGCGTAGCAGTACAAGGTTTATTAAGGCATCCGTTGCAGGATTGGGTGCTGTACTAGGTAATTGGGGAGTCGCCAAGTAGTAAGGCAACGGGTTTTGATCCCGTCATTCGTAGGTTCGATCCCTACCTCCTCAGCCATAATCAGGGCACGTATGTGCCCTTTTGGTTTTTATTCTTTAAGGGGTTCACGTGTCCTACGATAGCTTGATGGTGTTCACCGGTAATGCCAATCCTAAGCTTGCCGAAGCAGTGGCGCAGCAGTTGGATATCACGCTGGGTCGCGCGACGGTCGCTCGTTTTTCAGACGGCGAAGTGATGGTAGAACTCCTTGAGAATGTGCGCGGTAAGGATGTCTTCATCCTGCAATCGTCCTGCGCACCGACCAATGATAACTTGATGGAAGTGATGGTGATGGCAGACGCATTGAAGCGTGCTTCGGCCGGCCGCATCACCGCTGCGATGCCGTATTTCGGCTACGCACGTCAGGATCGTCGCCCGCGCTCGGCGCGTGTCGCGATTACCGCCAAGCTGGTTGCAGATATGCTCACCAGTGCCGGCGTGGATCGTTTGCTGACGATGGACTTGCATTCAGACCAGATTCAGGGTTTCTTCGATATTCCGGTTGACAACATTTATGCCACGCCGATCTTGCTGGCGGATGTATGGCGTCAGAACTACCCCAATTTGATGGTGGTGTCGCCTGACGTGGGTGGTGTGGTTCGCGCCCGTGCGCTGGCCAAGCAGCTGGATGCGGATCTTGCCATTATCGACAAGCGTCGTCCCAAGCCGAATGTCTCCAAGGTGATGAATATCATCGGTGAAGTGGCAGGACGCACCTGTCTGATCATGGATGACATGGTCGATACGGCCAATACTCTGTGTGAAGCGGCAAAAGCGCTGAAGGAAAAGGGCGCAACGCGTGTTCTTGCCTATTGTACTCATCCGGTGTTGTCAGGCAGCGCCATCGAGCGCATCGAAAACTCTGCGATCGATGAACTGGTCGTGACTGACACCATTCCGTTGTCTGAAGCCGGTCGCAATTGCAGTCGCATACGCCAGCTCAGTACGGCTGAATTGATGGCTGAAACGATACGCCGCATCAACAACGAAGAATCCGTCAGCTCGCTGTTTACAGAATAAATTTTTAGCGGCAGCCATGTTGGTTGCCGTTTGTATGAACCGACTGGTCGCGGACGGTTCAATTTTGGAGAAGTAAAAAATGACAACTACATTCAACGCAACAACACGCAAAACGCAAGGTACGGGTGCGAGCCGCCGTCTGCGTAAAGCCGGTTTCGTTCCAGGCGTAATCTACGGTTCAGGCGATGCTGTGATGATCGAAATGAATCACAATGAAATGTACTACAAGTTGCGTGCTGAAGCGTTTCACGCTTCTGTACTGACCGTGAGCCTGGATGGTAAGGAAGAAGCCGTACAATTGCGCGCTTTTGTAAACCATCCTTTCCGTCAGCAGGTTCAGCATCTGGACTTCCAGCGTGTGGATTTGAGCAAGAAGATCCACATCAAAGTGCCATTGCATTTCATCAATGCTGACATCGCACCGGGTGTTAAAACCGGCGGCGGCAAAATCAGCCACGTGATGATCGATGCGGATGTTTCATGCCTGCCAGCTGATTTGCCAGCATTCATCGAGGTTGATCTGGCCAAGCTGGAACTGGGTCATTCGATCCACTTGTCAGACCTGGTTCTGCCTAAGGGCGTTGAACTGGCAGCTCACGGCGTGCATACAGCTGAAGCCGTGGTTGCAACCGTACAAGTGCCGCGCGGTGCTGTTGAAGCGCCTGCTGCAGCTTAAGCAGCCGACAAGCACTAACAGGGCCTGTCCCTTGAAACCCGTCTTGCTGATACCGGCATGGCGGGTTTTTTATCGGGTTGAAAAATAGGATTAGTGATTTTTCAAGGCCCTTTCCCCTAATGGAGCAACTAGCCATTCGACTAAGCCCGCAAGCGGGCAAGTCGCTGGTTATCTCCTCAATCCTCTGCTGGTACGGCTAGCCGTTCGACTAAACTATCAAAAGACGATAGCCTAGTCGCAGGTTATCCCGCTGGCGGGTGAAGAGGCCAATGAATCACTGCGCGAGGTTTACGTTAGATGAATCCAATACGTTTAATTGTCGGTCTGGGGAATCCGGGCCGCGAATACGAAACTACCCGCCACAATGTCGGCTTCTGGTGGCTGGATGAACTTGCCCGCCGCGAAAATATCAACTTCAAAAGCGAGGCCAAGTTTCACGGCCTGGCAGCGCGCGGTCAGTTGAACGCGTGTGAAGTCGCTTTGCTCAAGCCGCTGACCTTCATGAACCTCTCCGGGCGGGCTGTTGGCGCTATCGCACAATTCTATAAAATCCTGCCCGCCGAAATTCTGGTAGTGCATGACGAGCTGGATTTGCAACCCGGTATCGCGCGGCTGAAGATGGGGGGCAGCCACGGCGGGCACAACGGGCTGAAGGACATTATTGCGCAGCTGGGCACCAAAGATTTCTGGCGCCTGCGCCTGGGTATCGGTCATCCTGGCGATCGCGCCGAAGTGGTCAACTACGTGTTGAATGATCCTCGCACGAACGAGCGCGAACTGATTGAGGAGGCGATGCAGCAATCACTGCATGTCGCCCCTATGATCATTGAGGGAAAGGCAGAAGCGGCGATGTTGAAACTGCACACAAAGTAAGCAGTTCAACTGTCCAGACTCATCCCCACGCGATTCCGATTACTGCCACGCACATCGTCAGCAGTCCCAGCGTCAGATTGACGGCGACCAGTTTGCGGATCTTGCCGAGCGTATCGCCGGCCTCTTTCCAGTTTTGAATGCCGACCAGCCGGCTCAATTTCCGGTAAAGGCCGAAGAACACATGGCCGTAGACGGCGATCATTACGATACCTAGCGCCAGCATGATATGCACATGAGAGCCTACGTGTGCCATTCCGCCGTACAGGTAGATCATATAAGCGCCGCTTGCCAGCAGCGCGCCTATGGACAGCCAGACCCAGTTGAAGAAGCGGCGGAACACTGCATCCCACAGGCGCAGGCGCTGAGGCGGTTCGAGTATTTCCACGATCGCCGGGCGCAGCACGACATAGGCGAAAAACATGCCGCCAACCCAGATCAGTACAGCCAGCAGGTGAATGTATTTTAATAAAATCATAATGCCCTCTATAAGTTATTGAATAATAATGAATTTTTTATGAGCTGCATGACAGCATCGAGCAGCCCGCTTTGTTGATCGCCCAGTCCGGGCGTTTCGCGATCAATTCAGCTGGGAGGTGCTCATCGTAGGGATGGCGGGCGGCTTCCATCAGCTGATTCGTCAGACTCATGTCACCGCGCGTGGCCGCATCGATTGCCTGCTGGGCGAGATAGTTGCGCAGTATAAAACGCGGGTTCACCAGGTTCATACGTCGCCGGCGAGCCTCATCCGTATCCTGTTGCAACGCTAAGCGCGCAGTATAGCGTTGCAGCCAGTCTTCAAACAACCCGCTGTGGCTGAGATAGAGTGCATCCTGATAAAACGCGTTGCGCAATACGGTCAGCTCCGGCGACAGCTGTTTGATGTCGGCCAAGGCCCTGAAGAATTCGGTCATATCCACTTCGGCACGATGCATCAGCTCAAACGCACTTTCCGCCAGTTCGGCATCCTCATTCGTCCATTCAAGCCATCCGAACTTGGCGGCTAGCATGCCGGACAAGCTGCTTTGCAGCGTGGTATCGAAGTGTGCGAGACCAACATCCAACATGGCGCGTGAGGGTGCGACCGTTGCCAGTGCATCGGCCAGTCGCTCAAGGTTCCAGCGCGCCACCGGGGGTTGCGCAGACAGGCAGTAGCGGCGCCATTCACGATCGGTGGTGTTGGGCGTCCAGCCCGGATCGAAATTATCTATCCAGCCGTAAGGCCCGTAATCGATGGTCAGCCCGATGATAGACATGTTGTCGGTATTCATTACGCCGTGAACGAAACCGACACGCAGCCACTCCACGACCAGACGTGCGGTGCGTTCGCAGACCAGATGAAACCAGGTCGCCAGGTAATTCTCCGACTGCAAACTGATCTCTTGAAAATCGCGCGCAATCGTAAATTCAATCAGGCGCTGCAGCAGTTCAGGTTCGCCGCGTGCAGCCAGAATCTCGAAGTGTCCGAAGCGGGTAAAGCTGGGTGCTGCGCGGCAGACGATTGCACCGGGTTCCAGTTCCGGGTTACCGTCGTAGAGCATGTCACGCATCACAGATTCGCCACTCGCAATCAGGCTCAGCGCCCGTGTTGTCGGAATGCCTAAGTGATGCATCGCCTCACTGCACAGGAATTCGCGCAGCGACGAACGCAATACCGCGCGGCCAT
>JBBRBS010000145.1:0-5436 GCA_038205615.1 Burkholderiales bacterium
AATAAGCACGAAGCGCTGAGTGCCCTCGACACACATGGAAACGGCCTTTTCGACCGTCACCAACGATCCGTCTGAGCGCTGAAACTCACTTTCTGCATTTTCAAGCGGCTGAATATTACCGGCAGCCACATCCTGCCAGTAGAACATGCCCGCCAGCCCAGCTTCTATGACTTCAATATGAGTGCCTATCATATCCTCCCGTGAATAACCCAGCAGGCGGCAGACAGTCGCATTAGCGGCAACGACAGATAATGTTGCCGCGTCGACCGCAAGCAACATCTCGTTGCAGTGATCGACCAGCTGTTTTGCAAGGATAAGATCAAGAGGCTCAGTCATGTGCATCTCAGTTCTTGGTAGCATCGAAGAAATACGTGGCGCGCTTTCTCGGGCTCAAATAGGAAAACACCTCAGGTGACAACAAGGCGGGTCGGATCGCCTTGCTGATATTGACCTCCGGCAGCGTTTCCAGATCGAGCAGAATGGCTTCTTCCTTGGGTACATCAGGATCATAGACCAGCAGTGTGGGCCTAAGCGATTTTCCCGAGGAGACGGACACCACGATGCCGATCGTCCCATCGGACAAACTGACAATACTGCCTGGCGGATAAACACCCATGAAGCGTATAAATGCCTGCAATATCTTTGCGTTGAGCTTGGTGCGGTATTGAGTAAACAACGTGGACAAGGCCTCATGCGGCGTGAGTGCGCGGGCCGGGTTGATCGGATTGCACAGGTTATCGTACAGATTGATGATGGCAACCAGCTGCGCCAGCAGCGATATTTTGTCCTGTTTGAGCTTGTAAGGGTAACCGGTGCCATCGATGTACTCATGGTGCTGGCTCACAATGGCCAGCGCGGCAGGATCCAGCATGGCCTTCCCGGCAATTTTTTCTCCGTAGCTTGCATGCTCCTGCAGCAGCGACTTTTCGGCTGAGGTAAGCGGATCAGTTTTCAGCGTGACTTTAGTCGGTATTTCCAGCTTGCCGATGTCATGAAACAGACAGCCCATGCCGATTTGTTTGATTTCTGCTGCAGGCACTTTCAATTCTTTGGCGATCAATGTTGCCAGCACCGAAACATTGACTGAGTGGGTATAGATTTCCTCTCCGGCGAGTTTATCGTTCAGTGCAAACAACACCGTGCCGTTGCCGCTCAGCAAGATTTCAAGAAAACTGTCGATCAGTTGATGGGCTGAAGCCATGCAGACTGCCGGTCTGGAAAATATTTCGCTATTGATCGTGCGCATCAGCTTGGCGGCATTGGCCACCGTTTTCTGGCATTCGTTGACTTTTGCCCGGTGCTGCTCCAGACGTTCGCGGTGCATCTGCTTTTCAAGCAGCATCGCTACGACTTCAGGGGAGACAACCGGCGTCACTGGGGCAGCAACACTGATCACAACAGGCTCTGCCGACAAGGGCGGCACGTCACTGTTTGATGGGCTGTAACGAATATTCTGTATCCCCAGCGCACGTATCGTGCGTATCTGTTCTTCAGAGTTGATCTTGAACCGGTTCAGCGGAAAAGGATGATCCATCCACCCTAGATCGATATAAACATACATCCCGGGCTGCAATTGCCGAGTCTGAATCGTGACGTTTTCTTCTTTCGACACTGCGACTTCCTCTGTCTAACGGAAATGGCAAAGAAGCCATCCCGGATAATAAAACGGTTCTCGCAGGGAGAATGCGCTGTATGCATCAACTCGCAAACAAGCTATGCCCGCTTCCTTCTTTTCAACTTCCGCCCTCACCCACATGGGGCATCCCTGCCAGGTTCTCACTGCAGCGTCGCGACCTGGGCAAGACAAAGTGCAAAGGAATCGCTACGCGAGTTTTACGTTAACGCCCAAAATGACAGAATAGCTGACTGGCAAAGTTTTTGCGTAACTGCGAATATTACCCTATTCTCATTGACGTTCTGAAATACCTTCCGAACTCAACTCAAATCAGCCGGGGCAGTAAAATACCTCGCCTCGCGCATGACCTCAAGGGCACTGCTTGCAACATGTATATTTGCAGCACCGGATTGCTGTCACTGGTCGAGTGCAGCTTACCCTTCGCCGGACAGATTACACCTGATTTGAGAAAACTAATCACTTTCCAATCGGTACTGAAAAACAGAAATAATCAGTCAGAGAGCCCTGATTCTGCTCTATATACACCGCACTGAGCTCAGAGTATTATCGCCTTGATAAATTTATACGCAGGGTGGTTGCAGTCAAACTTTAACGATGCTGCAATCCGCATCGGCACTACCTGAAACCGGGTCAATATGTGTAAAACAACATATATTCATTTTGCGCGGGTAAAAACTATGCACGATAAGGCTGTTTCATCACGGCAATCGGGAGCAATCGAGGGATACACTCTCTCGCACTATGGCATGCCGCCCAGGCAGGCCGAATCTGTCAGTCTGTGGCGCTGATATGCAAAACCTGCCACCCGAACTGGAAACGGATCGCTATGTCGAGGCGGCTCAGGTTGATGCACTCTTTGTGCGCGCCAAATTTGTTCTAGTTACCAATATTGCCATCCCGATTATTGCAGTGACTTACCTCTGGCCCGATGTTGCCGCCAGCCAATTGTTAAGCTGGTTGCTGGCAATCATTATCATCACACTGAGCAGATTCTTTTTGCTTGATCGCTATCAGTGCGACAAAGACAAGCTCCTTCATCTGGATTACTGGAAACGAGTGACCTTTTGGGGTGCGCTGGCCTCAGGACTGGCATGGGGTTCGGCCGCATTGATTATATTCCCGGATACTTCGCTGACCGAACAGGTATTTATTTTATGCATGCTGGTCGGCATGATGGCCGGTTCAGCGGTTTCCTGGAGCGCCTATTTTCCAGCGTTCATGGCTTTCTTCATCCCGGTTGGCACACTTACACTGGCCAGATTGGCCTGGGAAGCCTGGTCAGGACACGACGGTCACTGGATATTTGCCGGCCTGATCCCGATGCTGGCCATTTTTTGCATGGCGCTGTTTGCTTTTGCACGCAATTCCAATCAGTCGTTCTGTTTGCTGTTGCGCGCGACAGAAAAATCAATTCGCAGCGAACGTTACAAATCGTTATTTGCCAGTGCAAAAATCACGATGATGCTGATCGACCCGCAGGACGGGCGTATCGTTGACGCAAACACGGTGGCCTGTGAATTTTATGGTTATCCGGAAGAACAGCTGCGGAAGATGTCGGTGATCGACCTGCAGGCGCTGCCGGATGGGGAGGTTTTCCCGCGAGACGAGGATGAGGTGATCTGCCAGCAGTTGCAGCAACGCACTGCATCGGGGGTGATTCGTGAGGTCGAAGTCTATTCTGGGGCGGTTCAGATGGCTGACTCCAGACTGCTGTTCTACGTGGTTCATGACATCACTGAACGCAAGGAGCTGGAACTGAAACTGAGGCTCGGCAAACTCAGGCTGCATGCCATGCTCGATAACATGCCCTTCATGGCCTGGTTGAAAGACACAGACGGCCGCTACCTCTCGGTCAATAATCTGCACGCGCTAAGCACAGGACTGGGGCATCCGGCCAATGTGATCGGCAAGACCGATGCACAAATCTGGCCAGCAGTGCTGGCGGACAAGCGCCGCACTGATGATATACAAGTCATGTACAGTCGGAAAAAACGTGAAGAAGTGACCATCGGACCTGATGATGGACACTGGTATCAGACCGTCAACGTGCCGGTCATCGATGAGAACGATGAAGTGATGGGTACGGCAGGTTATGCTCAGGATATTACCGATCGCAAGCGACTGGAAGATTCCATGCTTCTGGCGGCGTCGATCTACCAGTCAAGCGCCGAAGCCATCATGGTGACAGATGAAGACAATTTGATTGTGGACGTGAATCCGGCGTTCATCCGGATTACCGGATATACGCTGGAGGACATCAGGGGAAAAGATCCTAACCTGTTGCATTCAGGGCGTCATGACGAGGAGTTCTATAAACAAATGTGGGGCGCTATTTTGACGCAGGGTCATTGGCAGGGTGAGTTATGGGATCGAAACAAGGATGGGGAGATTTGCGCCAAATGGGTGACCATCACGCTGATTCGGCGCGATGACGGCAGCGTCCTGCGACATGTCGCCCAGTTCTCCGACATTACCGAAAAGAAGAAACAGGATGAACTGATCTGGCAGCAGGCCAACTTCGACACCCTGACCGGACTGCCTAACCGTCGCCTGTTCCGCGACCGGCTTGAACAAGCGATCAAAAAGGCGCACCGCGCAGATGGCCTGCTGGCGCTGCTGTTCATTGATCTGGATCGTTTCAAGCAGGTCAACGATACACTGGGGCACGACATGGGTGATGTGTTGCTGACCGAGGCCGCTCGCCGCATCACTGAATGCGTACGGGAAACGGATACCGTTGCACGACTGGGCGGAGATGAATTTACCGTCATTTTACCCGACTTTGGTGACCGTGCTGGACTCGAAAAAATCGCGCAACACATTATCCGTCAACTCAGTCAGCCATTCATGCTGAAAAACGAAAACGCCTACATCTCTGCCAGCATTGGTATCTCGCTCTACCCGGGTGGTACGCCGGATGCGGATAGCCTGCTGCGCCACGCAGACCAGGCCATGTATGCGGCCAAGGCAGAGGGACGCGGCCGGTTCGGCTATTTTGCAGAGTCCATGCAGCATGACGCCATGGAAAAGTTCTCGCTGACCAATGACCTGAGACAGGCGCTGACGCGTAATCAGCTGCAGGTCTGCTACCAGCCCATTGTCGATCTGACGAATGAACGCATCATCAAGGTCGAAGCGTTGTTGCGCTGGCACCACCCCGTGCGCGGCACGATCAATCCCGATGTATTTATTCCATTGGCCGAAGAATCCGGGCTGATCGTCGAAATTGGGGATTGGGTGTTCCGCCAGGCGATTGCCGACATCAGTCGCTGGAAGCAAAAATACGGACGTATCATCCCAGTCGGCGTGAACAAGTCACCTTTGCAGTTTCTGGAAAAGTCCAAAGGGATGAGCTGGCCTGAATTACTGGTGCAACAAGGATTGCCCGGCAACAGTATCGTGGTGGAAATTACCGAGGGTGTGCTGCTGAAGGAAACAGCCGAGGTAAAAAGGCAGTTGCTGGAGTTCAGGAACCACATGATAGAGGTCTCGATAGATGACTTCGGTACCGGTTTCTCATCACTGTCTTATCTGAAGAAATTTGCCATCGACTACCTGAAGATAGAACGCTCTTTCATCAGCAGCCTGTGCGAAGATCAGAACAGCCGTGAGCTGACCGAGAGCATCATCGCCATGGCCCATAAACTGGACATCAGGGTCATCGCCGAAGGGGTGGAAACGGCAGAGCAGCGTGACTTGCTGCGCAAATTCGGCTGCGATCTGGCGCAAGGTTTTCTGTATTCGAAAGCGGTACCGGCAACCGCACTCGAATCGTTGCTGGAGAGTATTCTTCAGTAATA
>JBBRBS010000146.1:0-5419 GCA_038205615.1 Burkholderiales bacterium
CCTGGCAAAATCGGCGTGTCCAGTTCCAGACTCAAGGCTTCCGCACGCTCAATCACTTCTTGCGGATCGGAAATGTCGGCCGGTGTGATCTTATTCATTACATCTGCGGCGGTGTAACCCAGCATGCGCTCGGCGCCAACGTTGAAAATCTGGATCACACCTTTCGAGTCTGTAGCGATGCTGGAGAAGTTGGCGCTGTCGAAAATCGCTTTTTGCAATGCGCCCGCTTTGAGTAACGCCTCTTCCGCCTGTTTGCGGGCGGTGTTGTCAGTCCCGATCAGCAGGTAACCGATGATGGCGTTGTCATCGTCGCGCAGTGCCGTGACCGATACGACCGCCGGAAAACGGCTGCCGTCCTTACGGATATAGGTCAGCTCGTAAATATCCTCGATTCCGCGTGATGCCTTGAATACCAAGGCTTCAAAGCCTGGCAAAATCGGCGTGTCCAGTTCCAGACTCAAGGCTTCCGCACGCTCAATCACTTCTTGCGGATCGGAAATGTCGGCCGGTGTGATCTTATTCATTACATCTGCGGCGGTGTAACCCAGCATGCGCTCGGCGCCGACGTTGAAAATCTGGATCACACCTTGCGCGTCGGTTGCGATACTAGAAAAGTTGGCGCTGTCGAAAATCGCTTTTTGCAATGCGCCCGCTTTGAGCAGCACTTCTTCCGCCTGCATGCGGGTGGTGTTGTCGGTATCGTTCAGAGGGATGTCCTGAATGATGCACAGATGACGCGGATGTGCTTTATCTTCGACCTTCAATGGCGTGATCGTCATGTTGATCCAGATTGCTGTGCCATCGGGGCGCACATAACGTTTTTCCATCCGGAATCCGTCAGTACGTCCGGAATTAAGCAGCGCCATATTGTCCAGGTCTGCCTGCAGGTCGTCGGGGTGAGTAATCTTCATCCAGTCGACGTTCAGCATCTGATCCATGGATCTGCCGATGATCTCGTTGAAGCGCGGGTTCGCTTCGTAAATATGTCCGGTGAGCGAATCGATCAGCGCAATGCCCAGCGGCATCTGCGCGAACATGGTCTTGAAGTTTTCTTCACTTGTTTGCAGCGTATCCTGACGTCGCCCCGTATCCCCGGTCGTTTCATCGGCTGGGGTGAGTGGGACGGCTGTGCTGATTTTTTCGGGCATCTCTTGGCTTTCGTGTAAATCATAAAACGGTCTGAAGTCGTATCAGGCCGTTGTAATGCGGGTTGATTAACTGAATTTGTTGCCGGTCGCAAATTTGTTGGCAGCACTTGTCTCGCTCAGCAAACGATGAAATTCGTTTTTGACGACCAGGTAACACTCGCATGCGTGTGACTCCAGTCCCGATCGATCCAGTACGGTGATATGACCACGTCGGTAACTGATCAGGCCCAGACGCTGCAAATTTCCGGCCGTTTCTGTGATGCCTTCACGGCGTACGCCGAGCATGCTGGAAATCAATTCCTGCGTCATGATCAATTCATTCGAGGGCAAACGATCGAGGGTCAATAACAGCCAGCGACACAGCTGCTGTTCCACCGAATGGTGACGATTGCAGACCGCCGTTTGACACATCTGGGTCATCAAGGCCTGAGTGTAACGCAACATCAGTCGCATCATCGGACCGCCGCGATTGAATTCTTCCACCATCAAGCGTGCTTTCATCCGGTAGCCATGACCGCCGGTATATACCGCAGCCCGGCTGGTCGTGGTGTTGCCGCCCATAAAGAGCGAGATGCCTAAGACGCCTTCATTGCCCACCCCGGCGATTTCAGCCGTTGCGCCATTCTCCATGATGTAGTGCAGCGATATGATCGCGGTGATCGGGAAAAAGACGTGCTGCAACTGACCACCGGACTCGTAGAGCACTTCTCCGAGCGGCATTGAAACCAGTTCCAGATGGGGGGTGATTTGATCTAATATTTCCGCACTCAAGGCTGCGAGTAACCGGTTTTGTCTAGGGTCATGCTGTGATGATATAACAGCGACCATTTTTTCGTCCCGGGACATGTGATTGGCAAGCGAAGTTGCAGAATTACAGCGCATGCAAATGCAAAGCTGTTGTTAGCTTATAACACACGCTATCTCGTGGTTATGTGCGTTGGCGAACAGAGCGATTTATAGTATCGCGGTAGCTGGCGATTTTTACCGGGTGCCGCTGTTTTAAAAGTGGATTTCAGGACTATGTGTGTTATCGAACAGAGTGTATTCGGGCAACACGGCACGATGAGGTCAGATGTTTATTCTTTTCCCCTTTGGTAAACATCTGAAGTACTCGTGCCCGGTTACGGTAACCCCGTTCCGGGCTTTTTTTCGAGAGGGAATCAGTCGACGTAGAATTTAAACTGGGGGCTGCTGATGTATGAACTTGTTGAGCCGGTAGCACGAGCAGGCAGCGGCTTCGAGTCCGGGTGCGTCGAGTATGCTGATTTCGCCACGGCTGTAACTGATCAGTTTTCGCTGGCGCAATGCGCCGGCAGCCTGAGTCACCCCCACCCGCCGGACCCCCAGCATCTGGCCCAGCAGATCCTGCGTCAAATGCAGTTTATTCGACAGCACGCGATCGCGCATCATCAGCAGCCAGCGTGCGAGCCGGGCCTCGACGTGGTGAAACCGGTTGCACGCGGCGGTTTGCGCCAATTCAACCATCAGTTCGTGGATGTAGCGATGCACATTGCGCTGCAACAGCATATTTTGTTGAAATTCATCGTGGAAATGCGCGGATGTCATGCGCCATGCCATTCCGGATCCCTGTACCAGGGCGCGCACTGGCGAGTCGTTTACTCCGAGTGCAAGAGGAATACCCAGCATCCCTTCGTGACCTGCCATGCTGACCACCAGCGCCTGATGCCCTTCTGTACGGGTCAGTATGGAAACCTGCGAATTGGTCGGGAAGTACACATGCTCAATGGGTTGGTCGAACTGATAAATGACATCGCCGAAATGCAGTGTCACCAGCTCAAGACGTGCAAGCATTCGCGGATAGTCATTGTCAGGCAAGGCTGCGAGCAGGTTGTTTGCAGCTTGACTGGCAAGGGGCATTGCGCACTCCCGGGTTGTTTGCTGCGTATTGAATGCATCGATGCATTCGGCGAGTTTGTAAACTACAGCAATGACTTTTCGCCGTATGTACGGCAGCGAACGGAATGGGGTGCGACACCCGCCGATAGTGGCCACACTCCTGACGATACGTCAGGACCCGTCTCTGTCGTAATCAGACAGATGGCTTCGTACTTTGAGTTTTCTGGAGAATATAAAATGAATCGCTACCCAAACAGTTTCAAACCGGCAGCGTGGCTGATGACTGTGCTGCTGACCATTGTTGTCACCGGGTGTGGTGGTGGCGGAGGAGTTGCAACCACCACCACCGTTCCGACCTCGCCGGGTGCTGGAACTGGCTTGGGTGGTTTAGGCAGAGGTCCGGCACCCGTAATGTTAGGCGCGGCCGGAACTTATGCGATTCTGGCGAAATCCGCCATTACAACCGTTCCTACCACCGCGATCATAGGCAATGTCGGATTGAGCCCGGCTGCTGCGACTTTTATCACGGGATTTACATTGACCGCTGACCCGAGCAATGTATTTTCGACATCGACTCAGGTTGGCGGGCAAGTATTTGCAGCCAATTATGCGGCGCCGACCCCAGCCAACCTGACCACGGGGGTTGCTAATATGCTCACGGCATATACCGATGCAGCCGGGCGTGCTGCTGATTTTACTGAACTGGGTGCCGGGAATATCGGCGGTATGACGCTTCCTGCCGGCACATATAAATGGAGCACGGGTGTTACGATTCCAACTAATATTACGCTCAACGGTGGCCCAAACGATGTCTGGATCTTCCAGATTGCGCAAGGTATTAGTCAGGCTTCCACTGCGCGCGTAATATTAACCGGTGGTGCTTTAGCAAAGAATGTTTTCTGGCAGTCCTTTGGACTTGTGGATATTGGCACGACCGCACACATGGAGGGGGTGATCTTGTCGCAAACAGCAATTACGCTGCGAACCGGTGCATCGGCGAACAGTCGATTGTTGGCGCAGACGGCAGTCACGCTGGATGCGAATGCGGTGACCCAGCCCGCACCGTGATCAATGTAATCATGTGTAGTGAAAGGCCGTCTTGCGACGGCTTTTTATTCTGACCTGAAAAACAAGTTGGAGCTGATTATGAATAAGGATTTATGCAAAGTTGCTCTGCGCGATGCGCAGCGGGTGTGCATGATTCAGGCGCAGGTGGCGCCTGACTTTCTGGACCCGGCGCACGAGTGGCGTCGTATTTTCGCCGAGGTATGGGGGACATTTCTGCTGGTCATGGTTGCTGCCGGTGGCGGGGTGGTGGCGGCGAAAAGCGGCGGAGCGGTGACGCTGGGAATGCAGGTGGCAGCGCCGGGGCTGATGGTGATGGCGATCATCTACTTTATGGGGGCGGTGAGCGGGGCGCATCTGAATCCGGCCGTGACGATGGCTTTTGCTGTGCGGGGGAATTTTCCGTGGCGTCGCGTGCCGGGCTATGTTCTGGCACAGCTGGCAGGCGCCGTTGCGGCGGTTGAATTTCTGTATCGGCTGTTCGGTATGTCAGGCTCACTGGGCGCGACCTTGCCCGGGCACGAGATCAGTCAAGGGGCCGCATTGGCGACGGAAGTGGTGCTGACAGCGGGGCTGGTTAACACGATTCTGGGCACGGCTTCAGGTGCGCGCAACATCGGCACGAACGGCGCCATTGCCGTGGGCGGATACATTGCTTTGGCAGGGCTTTGGGCCGCACCGATCAGCGGCGCTTCGATGAATCCGGCACGCTCGTTCGCGCCCGATCTGCTGCGCGGCGACATGAGCACTACTTGGATTTACGTCGCAGGGCCCGTGCTGGGCGCGCTGGTGGGTGTTGCTTTCGAATGGATACTCAAAGGCAAGCCGACAGTAGCCGGATCGCTTGCGGCGCAAGGCTCGTTCGATGACAAGGGGGCGGCTGAAAACGATTTGCTATGAAGTCTCGCTTTAAATAGTCGACCGGTGGTATGCCGACACGGTGGTGATTCAGGCTTGCAAGCTGACAGATTCCATGATGGAGGTTTTATTTCTAAGATAAAACAACGGCTTAAACCGTCGACGAATGCACTTTCGGTTCAATCTGCGAGCCCTCATCGTTCAACCTCGGTATCGCGTTTCTGGCGTGAAAAATGTCGGGTCAGATGGGCGGTGGCGGGATGGAGGCATAACAGTCGCCACCCATGTTGCTTCATTCCGGCAAAGTCCCCGCGGCGCAATGCCAGTAGCATAGCGACAGCCCCGGTCACCAGCGTGGGATGGCTGCGGATGAAAAGGACGGCCTTTATCCCCGCGTCAGCCAGCGCCAGCGGTTTTTGCAGGCGAAGTGAGAAATCAGCGATCTCCCTTTTCTGCGCCCTGATTTTTTCCAATAGCTGGCTGCGGTGGCA
>JBBRBS010000147.1:0-5408 GCA_038205615.1 Burkholderiales bacterium
GATGCAGGCTGGCGCTTCTCGCTACGATCTGGATCGTTTCGGTATCGTATTCCGCCCCAGTCCTCGTCAATCCGACGTGATGATCGTTGCGGGCACGCTGTGCAACAAGATGGCGCCGGCACTGCGTAAAGTTTACGACCAGATGTCAGAGCCACGCTGGGTGATTTCGATGGGGTCTTGCGCAAATGGCGGCGGTTATTACCATTACTCCTATTCAGTCGTACGCGGTTGTGACCGCATCGTGCCGGTAGATATTTATGTGCCGGGTTGCCCGCCGACCGCAGAGGCATTGCTCTATGGCCTGATCCAATTGCAGAACAAGATCAAGCGCACCAATACAATCGCGCGCTAGGGTGAGTTATGACGACCGATAAAAAATCATTGCGTGAAGAGTTGAGCAGTTTGCTGGGTGATCAACTGGTAAGCGTGCAGGAACGATTAGGTGAGACGACCGTCGTGGTTAAAGCAGCTGACATGTCGTCCGTGTTGACCCGGATGCGTGATGCGGATGGTCTGCTTTTCTCTCAGATGACCGACTTGTGCGGGATGGACTATTCTGAATATGGTGATGGCGACTGGCAGGGTAAGCGCTTTGCGGTGGTTTATCAGCTGTTGTCGATTGTGCATAACCAGCGCCTGCGTGTACGCGTATTTGCCGAAGAAGATGATTTTCCTGTGCTGGAATCGGTCGCGCCGATCTGGCCGGGAGCCAACTGGTTCGAGCGTGAAGCGTTCGATCTGTTCGGAATTATCTTCACCGGACATCCCGATTTGCGCCGTATCCTGACTGACTACGGTTTCGTCGGTAATCCGTTCAGGAAAGACTTCCCGCTCTCAGGTCACGTTGAAATGCGTTACGACCCTGAACAGCAGCGAGTGGTCTATCAGCCCGTTACGGTCGAACCCCGCGAAGTGACGCCGCGCATCATGCGCGAAGCAACCTACGGCAGTAATTAAGGACGCGCCATGCCAGAAATTAAGAATTACACGATGAATTTTGGTCCGCAGCACCCTGCTGCGCACGGTGTGTTGCGCCTGTTGCTGGAGCTGGACGGTGAAGTGATCGTCCGCGCCGATCCGCATATCGGATTGCTCCATCGCGCGACTGAAAAGCTGGCCGAACACAAGACTTATTTGCAATCAGTGCCATACATGGACCGGCTCGATTACGTGTCGATGCTGTGTAATGAGCATGCGTATGTGCAGGCGATTGAAAAGCTGACTGGCATTGAAGTGCCGCTGCGTGCTCAATACATTCGCGTGATGTTCGACGAAATCACCCGTATTCTGAATCACCTGATGTGGCTGGGCGCACACGGTCTGGATATCGGCGCGATGACCGTCTTCCTGTATTGCTTCCGCGAACGCGAAGATCTGATGGATGCCTATGAGGCGGTTTCCGGTGCGCGTATGCATGCCGCTTACTATCGTCCCGGCGGCGTGTATCGCGATCTGCCCGAGAGCATGCCTCAATATGAGGCTTCAAAAATACACAATGCGGCTGCCGTCAAGAAGATGAACGAAAACCGTCAGGGTTCGTTGCTTGATTTTCTGGAAGATTTCACGCGCCGATTCCCGACTTATGTCGATGAATATGAAACATTGCTGACAGACAACCGTATCTGGAAACAGCGCACGGTCGGTATTGGTGTCGTCTCACCCGAGCGTGCCATTGCACTGGGTATGACCGGTCCGATGTTGCGCGGTTCAGGCGTTGAGTGGGATTTGCGCAAGAAGCAGCCCTATGCTGCGTATGACAAGGTTGACTTCGACATCCCCGTCGGTGTGAACGGCGACTCATACGACCGATATCTGGTTCGCGTCGAAGAGATGAGGCAGTCTAACCGCATCATCAAGCAGTGTATTGCCTGGTTGCGCGTCAATCCCGGCCCGGTAATGACAACGAATCACAAATATGCCCCTCCCGGCCGCGAATCCATGAAGCAGAATATGGAAGAGCTGATTCATCACTTCAAGCTGTTCACCGAAGGGATGCATGTCGCCGAAGGCGAGGCGTATGCGGCAGTTGAGCATCCCAAGGGCGAATTCGGCATCTATCTGGTATCGGATGGCGCCAATAAACCGTATCGTTTGAAGATTCGTGCTCCGGGCTTCCCTCATCTGGCAGCGCTCGATGAGATGGTACGCGGTCACATGATTGCCGACGTCGTGACTATCATCGGTACGCAGGACATTGTTTTTGGAGAGATAGACCGATAATGTTATCCGCACATATACAAGATCAAATCAACCGAGAGTTGAAGAAATACCCGGTTGACCAGAAGCAGTCTGCGGTGATGTCCGCGCTGCGTTTTGTTCAGGACGAAAAGGGCTGGATTGCGACTGACGATATGAGCGACATCGCCGTATTCCTCGGTATGCCCCAGATGGCGGTGTACGAAGTGGCGACTTTCTACCACATGTACAACCTCAAGCCGATGGGTAAAACCACGCTGACCGTTTGCACTAATCTGTCCTGCACGCTGTGTGGCTCTGAAGATACCGTTGCTCATCTGAAAACCCGGCTTGGCATTGGTTTCAATGAGGTAACGGCAGACGGCAAGTATGGAATGCGCGAAGGTGAGTGCATGGGCGCCTGTAAGGATGCACCGGTTATGACCATCAACAACAAAAAGCTTTGTGGTCGTCTGACTAACGATAAGATCGATCAAATTTTGGCAGAATTGGACAAGTCATGAGAGGCCCGGTTACCCAAACCACGATGGATTTCGACCAGCCATGGACGCTGGAAAACTATCTTAAAGTCGGCGGCTATCAGGCATTGCGCCGTGTGCTGACCGAGCAGATGTCACCTGATGCGATCATTGCCGAAGTCAAGCTGTCCGCCCTGCGCGGTCGCGGTGGTGCTGGTTTTCCGACCGGGCTGAAGTGGAGCTTCATGCCGCGCAGTTTCGCTGGTGACAAATACATTGTATGTAATTCTGACGAGGGTGAGCCGGGTACCTGCAAGGACTGGGACATCATGCTGTACAACCCGCACTTGTTGATCGAAGGTATGGCGATTGCGGCTTACACGATGAACGTGAAGACCGGCTATAACTACGTGCACGGTGAAATTTTTGAAGCCTATGCGCGCATGGAAGAAGCGTGTGAACTCGCCCGCGCCGCAGGTTTTCTGGGCGACAACATCATGGGCACGGATTTTAGTTTTGATCTGCACAATCACCTAGGTTACGGCGCATACATTTGCGGCGAAGAAACCGCTTTGCTCGAATCCATTGAAGGCAAGAAGGGGCAGCCGCGTTTCAAGCCGCCTTTCCCTGCCAGCTTCGGACTGTACGGCAAGCCGACCACGATCAATAACACCGAAACCTTCGCCAGCATCCCTTACATCATCAATAACGGTGGCAAGGCATTTCTGGAACTGGGTAAGCCTAACAACGGCGGAACGAAGCTTTTTTCCGTATCGGGCCATGTGAACAATCCGGGCAATTTCGAAGTGCCGATGGGTACACCGTTCGCCAAACTGCTCGAAATGGCAGGCGGCGTGCGGAACGGTCACAAGCTCAAGGCCGTGATTCCAGGCGGATCATCGATGCCGATCCTGCCGGGTCACGTGATGATGGATCTGACGATGGACTATGATTCCATTCAGAAGGCAGGTTCTGGTCTGGGCAGCGGCGCCGTTATCGTGATGGATGAGACGGTTTGCATGGTGAAAACCCTGGAGCGTTTGTCGTACTTCTATCACGAAGAGTCCTGCGGTCAGTGTACGCCTTGCCGCGAAGGTACTGGATGGCTCTATCGCATCGTGCATCGGATCGAGCACGGTCAGGGACGTCCGGAGGATCTGGATCTGTTACTGAGCGTCGGAGATAATATCGCCGGACGTACGATCTGTGCATTGGGTGAGGCGGCTGTCTGGCCGGTGCAGGGTATGCTCAAGAACTTCAGAGCGGAATTTGAATATCACATCGAACACAAGCGGTGCTTGGTTTAGCTGACGGGTTAGGTGCGCAATGATCAACATTGAAATTGATGGCAAGTTAGTCGAAACCCAACGAGGTTCCACGGTGATGGATGCGGCGCATAAGGCCGGTGTCTACATCCCCCATTTTTGCTACCACAAGAAACTGTCCATTTCGGCAAATTGCCGGATGTGTCTGGTAGAGGTAGAAAAAGCCCCCAAACCTTTGCCGGCCTGTGCCACGCCAGCGGCTGACGGTATGAAGGTGCATACGCACTCCGAAATGGCGGTCAAGGCGCAAAAAGGCGTGATGGAATTTCTGCTGATTAACCATCCGCTGGATTGCCCGATTTGCGATCAGGGTGGCGAATGCCAGTTGCAGGACATCGCAATGGGTTACGGTGGTGGCGCGTCGCGTTACACCGAAGAAAAACGCGTGGTAAATCCTAAAGAAATCGGTGAGCTGATTTCTACCAAAGAGATGAGCCGCTGTATTCAATGTACGCGTTGCGTGCGTTTCGGTCAGGAAATCGCGGGCATTATGGAGCTGGGTATGGCTAACCGAACCGAACATGCCCAGATCATGAGCTTCGTCAACAGTTCGGTCGATTCCGAGTTGTCAGGCAATATGATCGACCTGTGCCCGGTGGGCGCATTGACCAGCAAACCCTTCCGTTACACCGCGCGCAGCTGGGAGCTGTCCCGCCGCAAATCGGTCAGCCCGCACGATGGCCTGGGTTCGAATCTGGCCGTGCATGTAAAAGACAATAAGGTGGTTCGCGTCGTGCCGGTTGAGAACGAAGCTGTCAACGAATGCTGGATTTCCGACAAGGACAGGTTCAGCTATGAAGGCCTGAATTCTGCCGAGCGCTTAACGCGCCCGATGATCAAGCAGGGCGGACAATGGATTGAAGTCGAATGGGCTGCCGCGCTTGAATATGTTGCCAATGGACTGAAACAATTAGGTGGCAGTGCAGGAGCCGAGCAGATCGCAGCGCTCGCTACGCCACATTCCACTTTTGAAGAGCTGTACCTGTTGCAAAAGCTGATGAGAGGAATTGGCAGCGGCAACGTGGATTTCCGTCTGCGCCAGTCTGATTTTTCCGCCGATGGCAAGCTGCCAGGCGCGCCTTGGCTGGGGATGCCCGTTGCTGACATTAATGCCTGCGATCGTTTTCTCGTTGTCGGCAGCTTCTTGCGCAAAGATCAGCCGTTGCTCGCGCAACGCATTCGTCAGACCGTCAAGCTGGGCGCCAATGCCAACATCGTGCACTCAGCCGATGACGATTTGCTGATGCCGGTCGCCAACAAGGCAATCGTAGCGCCGGCAGATTTCGTCAATACAATGGCGCAGATACTGAAAGCACTCGCAGCAGTTAAACAGGTCGCACTGACTTGTGATGTGTCACAGGTTGAAGTATCTGACACGGCTGCAAAGATTGCCAACAGTCTGGCTGATGGAAGCCAGGTTGCAGTATTG
>JBBRBS010000148.1:0-5350 GCA_038205615.1 Burkholderiales bacterium
AGGTGCGCGCCCGGGTGCTGGCACGCGACGTGAGCATCGCCACGGTCATGCCGCAGGGGTCAAGCATCAGCAACATACTACCCGCAAACATCAGCGAGATTCAGGACGAAGGCCCGGATAAAGTGCTGGTGCGCATGACCATCAGCGATGAACAGGCACTGCTGTCGCGCATCACGCGACGCTCGCGCGACCTGCTTTGCCTGACGACAGGTATGAAGGTGTACGCCCAGGTCAAAAGCGTGGTATTGACCACCTGAACGAAAGTCGCTGAAATGCTTGAGTCAATTGAGTATAATTTGCTTTTGAAGCGACGTCTGGCTGCGGCACATGATATTCAATTCGTGATACCCTTCCCCCACACGCTCCGCAACCGCATAAATTAATCATAAAAAACAGGATGTTAGTATTTTATCCTGAAGAAAGCGAGAACTCAACTTGAACCATCCAAACAACACTGCTGCCGGACTGTCCTATCGTGATGCCGGTGTCGATATCGATGCCGGCGACCAGCTGGTCGAAAATATCAAGCCTTATGCCAAACGCACGATGCGCCCCGAAGTGCTTTCCGGCATCGGCGGTTTCGGTGGTCTGGTTGAAATATCCAAGAAATACAAGGAACCCGTGCTGGTCTCCGGTACGGACGGTGTCGGCACCAAGCTGAAACTGGCGTTCGAGCTGAACATACACGATACGGTCGGCATCGACCTGGTTGGCATGAGCGTCAACGACATTCTGGTGCAAGGTGCTGAGCCGTTGTTTTTTCTGGATTATTTTGCCTGTGGCAAACTCAACGTAGCCGCTGCAACCGAAGTCATCAAAGGGATCGCCAACGGCTGCGAACAGGCAGGCTGCGCGCTGATCGGCGGCGAGACGGCTGAGATGCCCGGCATGTATCCGGTCGGCGAATACGATCTGGCAGGCTTCGCAGTGGGCGTCGTGGAAAAAGCCAACATCATCACCGGCGCCGACATAGCGCCCGGCGACGTGGTACTGGGCATGGCGTCCAACGGCGCGCATTCCAACGGCTATTCGCTGGTGCGCAAGATCATCGAACGCGCATCCCCCGACTTGAGCGCCAAATTCGACGGCGAGCGCACGCTACGTGATGTCATCATGGCGCCTACCCGCATCTATGTGAAACCGTTACTCGCGTTGATGCAGAGTCTCACGATCAAGGGCATGGCGCACATCACCGGCGGCGGCATCACCGAAAACGTGCCGCGCGTGTTGCCTTCAGGCGTCGTCGCCGATATCGACAGCAAGTCCTGGCAGATGCCCAAACTGTTCCACTGGCTGCAAGAACAAGGCGGCGTGGCCGAACAGGAAATGTACCGCACCTTCAACTGCGGTATCGGCATGGTGGTGATCGTCGCCGCAGCGGATGCAGACAAAGCCATCAGCCAGCTGCAGGCAGCTGGGGAAACTGTGTCTCGCATCGGTGTGATCCGCACCAGAAATGGCTCTGAGCATCAAACGCAGGTGAAATAAAAAACGGCTCGTGGTGAGCAGGCAGTGGCCAGTGGAAAATCGGCTTCTTTTCCACTAAGGCACAACCATTTGACTCACTACTCACTACTCACCACTTTCCCGTCTTATTACCATGAAAAACATCGTCATTCTCATCTCCGGTCGCGGCAGCAATATGCAGGCGCTGCTGAGTGCAAACCTTAACTGCAACATCACGGCGGTCATCAGCAATAAAGCGGATGCGACCGGTCTGGCATTTGCCCGGGCGCGCGGCATTCCAACAGCGGTGGTATCACATCGAGATCATCCCGATCGCGAAAGTTTCGATGCCGCACTGGCGGCAGTCATCGACGGCTTTAAGCCAGATCTGCTGATACTCGCAGGCTTCATGCGCATTTTGACCTCCGGTTTTGTTGCTCACTATCAAGGCCGCCTGATCAACATCCATCCCTCACTGTTGCCCGCCTACACCGGACTGCATACCCATGCACGCGCGCTGGCCGATGGCGTGAAAATTCACGGCTGCACCGTGCATTTCGTCACAGCCGATCTGGATCACGGGCCGGTCATCATTCAGGCTGCCATTCCCGTGCTGACTGGTGATACCGAGCACACGCTGTCCGCCCGCATCCTGCACGAAGAACATCGAATTTTTCCGCAAGCGGTACGCTGGCTGTGTTCAGGTCAGGTTGAACTAGCTGAGGATGGCCGTGTCGTAGATCACCGTCGCAATCCGCCCGGCATCGCATTGATCTCACCCGCACTGGATTAAACATGAAGTGGTTTTTGGTAATTTTATCCTGGCTTACGCTATGCGTACCGGCCTACGCAGCAATACCCGGCGGCGTACAAGCCAGCTACGAAGTTTTTATGAGCGGCATGAAGATCGGTCAGATTGACGAAATCTATACCCGCGACAAGGATCACTACACGTTGACCAGCACCACCACGCCTCTTGGCCTGCTGGCCATGTTCAAACCTGAAAAAATATATATCAGCAGCCGTGGCCTGATCACTAAACAGGGACTCCGCCCGCAGCATTTCGAGGACAAACGTCCGGGAAACCCTGGTAAAAGCAGCCAGGCTGAATTTGACTGGTCAGCCCAGCAACTCACGCTAATACATCAGGCGCTGCGCACACAGATAGCCTTGCCGGATGGCACACAGGATCGACTGAGTGCGATGTATCAGTTCATGTTCCTGGATATCGAAGGCGTCGACGCGCTGCGCTTTGCCATGACCAACGGAAACAAGCTGGACAACTATCAATACACAATCGCTCCTGTGCAAAAACTGGACACCCCGGCGGGACAATTTGACAGTCTGTATCTGGATAGTCAGGCTAAGCCGGGTGAGAGCCGCACTGAAATCTGGCTGGAAACGAAACATCATTTGCCTTGCAAAATGATCATCACCGATGCCCATGGCGATCAATACACGCAAATACTGAGCGGTCTGAAGATCCTGCCGTGAGCGCTTTGCGGCTCATTTTCAAAACATCAACCGGGCGAATCGCGCTGGCCACAGCCTTGTCGCTGCTGATTCACGCAGCGCTGCTGTTCGGTCCGAATCTGGTCGAACTGCAACCCGTTGAAACACTGCTGCCGCCGCTCACCGCCCGGCTTGAGCCGCTGCCCATCGTTAAACCGGCACCCAAGCCCAAGCCGCATGTTAAAGCCAAGCGAAAACCTGCACTGCCGTCCTTCCCGGTCGCACCCGTTGAAACCAGCCAGCCCGTTACGCCGCAATCCCCTGAAGAAACAACGCCGCCGGCTGAAGAAGTACAACCGCCTGCTGCGCCTGTAACCGAAGTGGCACCGCCTGCGCACCCGCTGCCAAAACACGCGCAACTTAACTTCACCATCTACAAGGGCACAGATTTCCCCGTCGGACAGGCGCGTCACAGACTGGAAATCAAAGACGACAACAGCTACACCCTGCAAGTGGGCATCAACACCACAGGTCTTGCCAGCCTGTTCAAGACTTTTGCGATGGACCAGCAAAGCAGCGGGACAATCAGTGCGGCGGGGTTGCGGCCCGATGAATTCAGCGAAGGCCGGAACAGCGACAGGGGCAAACAGACCCTGAACGCCCGTTTCGACTGGCAGAAAAAACAACTTAATTTTGCCAACGGCAACCAGGCTATCTTGCCTGAACATGCGCAAGACATACTCAGTTTTTTGTACCAGCTCTCACAGCTACCACTGGATCAGGCGACGATCTCGATGTATATCAGTAACGGCAAAAAACTGGACAAATACGAACTGGCGGTCGGTGAAGAAGAATACATCCTGACACAAAACGGTAAAATGCGCGCCTTGCCGCTGCGCAGGGTACGACAACCCGGCGAGGAAGGTCTTGAGATTTGGCTGGGACTGGAATACCGGCTGCTGCCCGTCCAGATACGTTCGATAGACAGAAATGGCGAGATTGCGGGTCAAATGACTATTTCCGACATCCGCGTATCAGACGAATAGGACTGATGAGCGTGTAGCTGGTAGCCGGTAGCGTGTAGTAGCAAGCTAAAAACGAAGGAACAGTAGCTTGGCTCGCTACTGCAACAAGCAACAGGCTACGAGCTGTTCTGTTAAACTCCGCCCTTGAATTTTTGAAACCGAAACTTGCCATGCTTATTACCGAATACCGTTTAGACCTCGTCATCCTCGCGCTGCGCACCATTTTGCCGCTTGAACATCCAGCCGACACGACGTTGCGCTATTTTTTCAAGAATGAGCGCATCGGCTCGAACGAGCGCGCCATCGTCGCCGAAACAGCTTTTGGCGTGTTGCGCCACCGCCTGCTGCTCGAGGCGGCCTGCGAGGGTCGTGCCACACCGCGCCGCATGGCGTTAGCCTATCTGGTTAAATTCGGCGGTTATAACCTGCGCGAAATCCAGCCGGTCTTGAAACGCGACGAAGCGGAATGGCTGGCGACGGCAAAAGCCGTGCAATACGAGGGCCAACCTCTGTCCATTCAGGCTGAACTGCCTGAATGGCTGATTGAAAAGATGCGCACATCGTATTCTGACGAAGAGATCCTCACGCTGGGCCAAGCCATGCAGATAGGCGCGCCGCTGGATATCCGCGTCAATACGTTGCTCGCCAAACGGGAAGAAGTCTTGCTGCAACTGCAGGAACAAAACATCGAAGCGACAGCAACACCCTATTCGCCGATCGGCATCCGCCTCAAAGAAAAAATCCCGCTGAACAAGGATGAGTTGTTTACGACCGGAAAAGTTGAAGTGCAGGACGAAGGCAGCCAGCTGCTAGGCTTCCTGCTGGCACCGAAACGCAACGATATGGTGGTGGATTTTTGCGCTGGCGCGGGTGGCAAGACGCTGATGCTCTCAGCCCTGATGAATTCGCAAGGGCGTTTGTACGCGATGGATGTCTCCGAAAAACGCCTGGCGAATCTCAAGCCGCGCCTGAAACGCTCAGGGGCTTCCAATATCCAGCCCATGCTAATCGCACATGAGAACGATCTGAAGGTAAAGCGTCTGTCCGGAAAAATAGACCGCGTGCTGGTCGACGCACCGTGCAGCGGCTTGGGTACCTTGCGCCGCAACCCGGATCTGAAGTTCCGCCAGTCGCCTCAGAGCATTACTGAGTTGAATCAAAAACAGACCGCCATCCTGAATTCGGCGAGTCGTTTGCTGAAAAAAGGCGGCCGTCTGGTTTATGCGACCTGCAGTATCCTGCCGGAAGAAAACCAGCACATCGTGCAAGCCTTCCTGAGCAGCCATCCTGACTTCGTGCTGCTGCCAGCCGGCGAAATATTGCAGCAACAGAAAATCCCGATGGAGATGGGCGACTATTTTGAGCTGCGCCCCAACCTGCATGCCACGGACGGCTTCTTCGCGGCGGTTCTGGAACGCAGAGTACCC
>JBBRBS010000149.1:0-5344 GCA_038205615.1 Burkholderiales bacterium
GGCTCGAAGAAATACTCTGCGCGTTGCTTTGCGCCGTCCACCTTGACCCCCTTATACAGGGCGCGGCGTTTGTCTGAGAAAGGGGTGACCCCCTCGGCCAGCTTCAGCTTGGCCGTCATGCCGTGCGTCTCCATGATGCTGTCGAAGTCGTACAACAGCTCCATCATCAGACGATAATTCAGTCCGCGAAACCTCGCCCCGTTTTTGAACAGACTATCGATATAGCGGTCGAATCCGCCGCCAACCGGGAACAGGGACAAATCAACAAAGATGCCATCTGGCTGCCTGATCAGGCAGGCGGGTAGCGGAATATCCCCTTCGCCATCAGTTGCCAGATTGTCTGCCTTTGCTTGATTCGTCATATTCACAACTCACATTTAATTCAGGAAAAAGTTCGCTAAGTGCAGAACCGTTTGATTCTCAGGATTACAGACGTGCATCCGTTTTTCGCAGCCGTCCGGAAATCACGCGCATGATGTGCAGCGCAAAATTAGGGGTTTGCTGAATCAGAAAATTGAAGCGTTTGCGCGCGATAGGGAACAACGTGCAATCGCTCTTTGCAATCACGGTAGCGGAACGTGTCGAGTCTTCTATCATCGCCATCTCACCCAGAATCGCACCCGCCTCCGCAGTCTCCATCAACTGATTGCGCACGGTAATCTCGGCGGTTCCGGATATCAGGACATACATCAAATCGCCCTGTTCACCTTCCCTGAACAACGGCTGCCCCGCAGGCAGCACTTTCAAATCAGTCTCGTGACGAAATAATTCAGCCAGATTCATTGTTCAATCCTCATAATTATTAGCAACTGCAACATTCTATCCGAAAGTCATCCGCTGCGGCATGACGGCGAATTCATCGCATATCCACATACCGGCAACGTGTCTCGCGAATGAACAGCGTCGCGATCAATCCCATCGTTGCGAATCCCAGCAGGATCGCGATTCCGCTCTGATAATCGGCAGGGCCGAACGAGGCCGGGCTCAGTCCGGTGCGGGCATGATCGAGTGCCCAGCCGAACAGAGGCTGCATGATCGCGGTGCCCAGGAAGCCGCCGATATTCACCACGCTGGTCGCCATACCGGAGAGCGCATGCGGATTGACTTCCTTCGCGCATGACCAGCTCAGCGTGAAGCTGGGCGCACATAAACCCATCAGCAGAAACAGCGCGTAGCTGCCAGAGTTGCTCATCGGCACTGCGAACAGCAAAGGCAACCAGCACAGACAATACGCCAGAGCGCCAGCGATCATCACCGGCTTGCGTCGGCCGATGCGGTCTGAGAGCGTGCCGAAAAAAAACGCGCCTGTTGCGAAGCCCGCCAGCAACAGCGTGGTATGACTGGTAGCGGCGGCCCTGTCCATTCCGTACACGTCGCGCAAAAACGGTACCGCCCAAAGGCCGGCAAAAGCGAACAACGAACCGGCCAGCCCCATGTTCACCCAAAGACCTGGCCAGGTCGCGCGGTTCTTCAGCACTACCAGCAAGCCGTCATACCAGTGCCCGGCGTGTATGGCATGCGCCTGGCGTCCATCCAGTTCGCGCATACTGGGCAAATTCGCGCGGCCGGGATGATCGTGCACCAGATACCAGGCAAGCGCCGCCAAAAGCCACGACAACACACCCACCGCAACGAACGCGGTGCGCCAGGAAATGTAGTTCAGCGCCCAGGCCAGCGGGGCGGCGGCGAGCAGGGAACCGACATTGCCGAGCAATATCGTAGCTCCGGTCATCGTCGCGAAATGCCGGTCATGGAACCAGGCGGCGTTTAGTTTCAGCATTGCAATAAACGTGACCGAGACACCCAACCCTGCCAGCAAGCGGCCAGCCGATGCGGCGGCGAGCGTGTCCGCCGTGCCGAACCAAAGCGAACCGATGCCGGCGATGAGGCCGCCTATCGCCACCACACGGCGAGGGCCCAGCGTATCGACCAGTATGCCGGTGGGAATCTGCATCACCATATAAACGTAAAAATACGTCGCCGCAAGGCCGCCCAGTTCCGCGCCGCTGGCATGAAAGGTCTGCTGCAAATCACCTGAAATCGCCGCCGGTGCAAAACGATGAAAGAATGACAGCACATACGCCAGACCGACGACGACGAAAGCCGTCCAGCGCAGTCGAACGAGTTGACTTGCCTGATGGTTAGTTAGCATTGGACAGGTGACGCAGCCGGTTGATTATTCGATGCAATGTCCTGCGGACATGCTGCCGGATGCATTCTAATCGATGGCGTCACTTTTAGCTGTTGTCAACCAAGATCCTCTGACCGCGTTAATGGCAGCATGGCTAACATTGGCCGAGATATCGAAGGTGATGAAAATGGGCAAGCTGGATACGGATTCGTTCGATCAGTTTTTGGAATCAATCAAACAGGCGGGGGTGGTCATTTTCAATGAGTCTGCGTTGCGCGAGCGTATGGCCGAGGCGCATAACTGGCGTTTCGCCTTCGCCACGATGGTGGCCAGCGGTCGCCGCGCGGGCATCTTTTTTGAGGACAGAGGCCACCGGGTCGATGCAAAAAAGATTCACCGTGCGTTTGCCAAATTCAAGCTCCCCAAGAGCTCAGAGGCGATGCTCGCCACCACGCTGAATTCCGTACACTGATTACCGCGCGGCTCACGCCGCCTGGCGAGACAGCGCCTGTAATACAGCCACAAGCAACGTGTAGCAACGCGCCACCGATTCGATTTCCACCCGTTCGCCGGGAGCATGTGCGCCGCGTATGTCAGGGCCAAAGGAAATCATGTCCAGATGCGGATGACTGGCAGCCAGCAGGCCGCATTCGAGTCCGGCGTGTATCACCTGCAAGGATGCAGGCTGGCCAAACTGTTCTGTGTAGACTCCCTGACACAGCGCGAGCAGGGGTGATGCCGGATCCGGCGTCCAGCTGGGATAAGCGCCGTCTTTCCATGCCTTTAAACCGTAACTTGCGGCATGGGCAATCAGCTTGTCAGCCAATGCGTCCGCCCGCGCATCCTGCAGCGAGCGCACCTTGAAGGTAGCCTTGAAAGCCCCCTCTTCCAGCGCCACCACGCCGAGATTACTTGAGGTATCGGTCACACCGGTGAAGGCATCGCTGACGCGCGAGACACCGTTCGCGGCAATATCGAGGAATGCGAGCAGCTGTTCTGCGTGCGCTACCGACGTGTCCGGCACCGTGTCGTAATGCCGGCAGACGAATAACACGCCCGGATCGACATCGATAAACCGCGTCTGCCATGCCTCATGGCGGTGCTTGACCCATTCGTCGATATTTGACGCCATATCGACGGGCAGCGCGCACACAGCGAACGCCTCGCGCGGAATCGCATTGCGCGCCGTGCCGCCATTCAATGCGACCAGACGCACGTCGGTGTGGGCAGACAAATCGCGCAGCGCTTCAGCCAGCAGCCTGATCGCATTGCCGCGCCCGAGATGGATATCGATGCCGGAATGCCCGCCTCTGAGCCCACTCACTTCCAGTCGTATCAGTGCAAACCCCTGCGGCAGCGCTTGCCTCTCGCAATCGTGCCGCACTTCCACGTCCACCCCGCCCGCACAGCCCAGATAAAAATGGCCCCATTCCTCGGTATCCAGGTTGATCAGCGTCCTGCCCTGCAACGTGCCGGGCGCAAGTCCGCGCGCGCCGCTCATACCGGACTCCTCGTTGACGGTGAGCAGCACCTCCATAGCAGGATGAACAAGCGCATCATCTTCGATTGCGGCCAGTGCGAGCGCGACGCCGATGCCATTGTCCGCACCCAGCGTGGTGTTCGGCGCGACAACCCAGCCATCCGTCACCTCGACCTTGATCGGATCGCGCAGAAAATCATGCTGCATGCCGGAATTAACCTGACAGACCATGTCCAGATGCCCTTGCAGGATCACGCCCGGCAGCCCTTCGCAACCGGCGCTGGCGGGTTTCTTCAGGATCAGGTTGCCGGCAGCATCGACGATGGCAGCTATTCCGCGCCCCCTGGCCCAGGTTATCAGATGCTCGATCAGCGCCGCCTCATGCAGCGATGAACGCGGGATGGAGCACAGCGTCGCGAAGTGCGCCCATACGCTTTGCGGGCAAAGGTTTTTCATATCAGTAGTCATAGTTTTTCGTATTTATCTTTGAGCCACGCCACCGCACCCAATCCCGCGCAGCGTCCGCTGGCGAAGCGGGCTGTGAGCAAATAACTGCCGGACGGCGCTTGCCAGCCCTTATATCGCTTGTCCGCCATGAGAAACTTGCGCCCCACTCGGCATCGCGTCATAAACATCGACGTGCGCACCCGACTTTACCAACACTTCGGTCGCCATCAGCCCGTCCGATCCGCCGCCGATGACAACGACCTTATGCGGATAATTTTTCATGCGGCGTGCTTCAGTAATTTATTCAAGAGCGTGATCCGATCGCAGCGCCAAGTTGCGAGCTGAAGATTTTAGAACAGCGCCTGTGGTTTGTCACAGGATAGATCACGCGCACGAGCCCGCTTTACAAAATACGTGCATGCGACGAAGATAACAGCTGTCAGCAATCACGCAGGAGAAAACAGATGGATTTTATTTCGTGGTCCGTATTCGGGATTCTTTTCATACTCGCCGAATCCGCTATCGGAAGCCGTTACCTGCTGGCAATCGGGCTGGCCTTTGTCTATCCTGCCATCGCCGACTATGCCAATTTATCTGCCGACCTGCAGTATGCGGTGCTGGGCGCGGGCATCCTCGTTCACACGCTGATCACAATGATACTGCGCAAACGAAATCTGGCCGACAAGCCGCCCGCTCCCCCGTCGGATGTGGGACAGCAGGTCGAAGTGATCGAATGGATAGAGGATGGCACTGCCAGAGTAAGCTATCTCGGCCGCGAGTGGATGGCTGACAAAGCTAAAAATGAAATGCCGGATGCCGGACAAGGCATCATCAAGTCTGTGCAATACGGACGCCTCATCATCACGACCGTATAAGGTGGCTGGTTTCGCGATCAACATCGCGCGTTCTTCAAAAAGTAGAATCACGTCTGTCGTACATTTAGCGCTTCATTGCCGCCGACGAACGGATCAGCCACGGTGCGCCCCAGCGATGCAATCCCAGCCCCAGCAGAATGCAGGCCGCGCCTAGCCAGACTTGCGGCAACACCGCCTCGTTGTTCAGTCCATGCCCCAGCAGCAAGGCCAGCACCGGCGTGATCAGCGTGATCAGCGCAATGCGTCCGGTATCCATGTGTTTGATCATGTAGTAATACAACATGAAACCCAGCACCGAGCCGAACGTACCCAGATAGACGATCGCTTCCATTGCGCGATCCGGTAGTGCCGCCGGAAAATGGCCGTCTGCCAGCCACCATGCAGCGAAAAACAGCGGCAGCGCGACAGTCA
>JBBRBS010000150.1:0-5219 GCA_038205615.1 Burkholderiales bacterium
ATATAAAACACTCCAGATACCCCCGGCTCAAAAGCCGGATGGTTACATACTGAGGTGGAAACTATTGTACGCTGTTTCCACCCCTAATCTGGAAAGTGTTGCACGCTGTTTGACATTGTAATGGATACAACGTCGCCCCGTTACTACGTACCCAAGTGAATTCCTCCATCTGGTACGCCCCCAAACCACCCAATTCATTGGAATACGCAGGTGGCACTAGTTATGATCGGAATCGGGGGCGTTTGGTCTCGTTATGCGCGGTTGAATTTATTTATCGTAAATTTCTATTGATTAACTGGGCAACCCTACGACACATTTCATCAGAGGACTGCACCCCACGACCGTGTACGGTGAGATCTTTAACAAATCCATAAAGTTCATCTTCATCTGGCCATTGTTTTTTTATAAATGTCCGCTCAATCACCTGAATGAAATCTTCCCCTTGAAACTCCTCATGGCCAGGGCCTCGCAGTAATAAAACGGGCATATCTTCTTTGTATGGCGATTGCCCGCTATCACTTGATGGTGGTAACTCTTTCAGACGTCGCTGAGCCTCAAATAAATATACATATTTCCCATTAACGCAAACTTGCACGCAGAGAAAACGGCGAAATTTACTTTTAAGATCGTCGGTGTATGAGAACTGTCTCATAACACTTTTTCGTTTTTGGCATGGGATGGCTGGAAATTCAGATATGTTGATGCTGTTAATTTCAATACCCGTGCCTACTGTAAGCGTATCAATCTCCCAATCAGAGTGCAGAACATGAAGCCCATGAATTATTTTTATAAATGTTTCCAAGTCAGGTGTGACTTTAGAAGGAACAACGATCCGTTCGGTGATAGATTGGCGCGTTGCGTTACTTTCTCCTGAAGTGCCTCCGCCCGTGCTTGCGTTAATTAAATTTTCTAAGTACCGATGTATCTTGGGTTCTGACCTATGTGTGCAGTCACGAAGTTTTTCTTTAACAATCGGGACATCTGCTAATCCTAGATAGTTCCGGCTGCTTAGTTCAATCTGTAACTGGGTGGATGCTGCACTTGGCCTTTCAGAACTTGTGCTTTCTCCGATGGCACTGTCGTGAGTGTCATCATGTGCGGGACCTTTGTCTGACGTTTTCTGATTTTTAAAGGCGACAGGCGCATCATTAGGAGCGTGGGCTCCACCGGGCGCTATTTCGTCACAATAACTCAAACTTTTGTATGGAAATGGTGCGCTACAAGAGTGAATTCTGTACACAAGAAAGATAAAGCCATTGATCGTTTTTATTCTTCTGCCACTTAATGTAAGTTGTGTTTTTCCCTTGAATGGAAACAGCGTTCTCGGATAACCGATCATGCGAGAATCACTATTAATTTGATCGGCAACTATTTTGGCACTGATTCTTTGAGCGCCGTTGAGAGCCAAAGCATCTGGCTCAAAAAGGATGCGCCCCAATATTGGTGCATCTTTTCCTTTATAGCCATGTCGGTACACAAATCTTCCTGAACCTATATTGGCATCAAATGTTACGGGTTCATGAATAGTATTTACAACACGCGTTTCTATATTTTCATCTGAAAAGGCGCCAGTGAATATGTTTTTGCATGAGTGTGATGAGTTCGTGAGGTAAAAACGAATAAGCTCCAATTCATGAATAACTACGGTTTGATGCGCAGGTATTATTTTTATGTTTTCGCTTGTTGTACTCAGAAGTGTGCCATTTAACTTTTTTAGCGCCGCTAAATTTGCAAAACTTTTAAAAAGTGGCGAAATAAAATCAGCTTTATTGTCTATTTGGATATCTGGCAAACAACATTCAATGACTGAGGCGGGATTTGAAACATCAATTTCAAAAGTGATTTGTTCTGGAATCGGCCAATCTTTAAAGGGGGCCATCTGCCCATTTCTAAAAAATTTACCCACAAATTGGATGGGTAAGTATCCAACTGCAATACCTGCCATGAATTGTTCATTTATTAATGGCTTGAATGTTGGCGCGCCTATGGGATTATTGATAACTCTAAATGGGGTGAATATTCCTTCGATTAGAGGATTATCAAACTCAGTGATGTTTCCTTGTACGCCGCCAAACCAATCAAGGCGTAGCAACTGATCGGAGTGCTTCAGGTTTTCGAATGGTTTTAATTTATCGGTGTGCATGTGAGTGTCGGGTCGAATAAGGAAATTTTTGAGTCGCAATTAGAGTACTGCCAGTCGCAGATACTGATACGCAGTCGCAAAAAATGTTCCGGTTTACACCACCAACCAGCGCCACGCCGGATGCGGTGTGGTGTGGCGCGCGATACGGGCGGGTTTTCCAGCGGCGCACATCAAAACTGCCGTCCAGCGATTGCAATGCCGCGCTTTCCAGCGCCTCCTGTTGCGTCATCTGCGGCAGGATGCCGGGGAAACGCGCCGCCAGCATGGATTTCCCTGTGCCGGGCGGCCCGATCATCAACACACTATGCCCGCCGGCTGCCGCAATTTCCAGCGCACGTTTGGCCTGCTCCTGCCCCTTCACCTCAATCATGTCAGGGTAGTGAGGGATGATGGTTTGCGGCTGGCTGATGTAAGGTTGTATCAGTTCACGTCCGGTCAGATGAGCTGCGACCTGCAACAGCGTTTTAGCCGGATAAACCACGGCATTTTCAACGAGAGCCGCTTCCGCTGCGTTAAGTTCCGGCAACATGAACGCGCGGCCAGAACTGACGGCACGATACGTCATCGCCAGTGCGCCGCGTATCGGTCGCACTTCTCCGGTTAAGGCCAGCTCGCCCGCGTATTCATAGTTTGCGAGTTTATCCCGGGGAATTTGTCCGGTTGCAGCCAATATCCCCAGCGCAATCGGCAGATCATAGCGTCCGCTTTCCTTGGGCAAATCGGCAGGCGCCAGATTGACCGTGATGCGCCGTGCGGGGAAATCAAACCGGCAATTTTGCAGCGCGGCGCGCACGCGCTCGCGGCTTTCCTTTACTTCCGTTTCCGGCAGACCGACGATCGTGAAGCTGGGCAAACCGTTGGCAAGATGCACCTCGACGGTCACCAGTTCGGCTTCCATACCGGATAATGCGCGGCTGTAGAGCACCGCGAGGCTCATGTTATTTTGCTACGGTATTGCGCGCAGCTTCCAGTTCGGCAACGCGCGCTTCCAGCGCGGTAAGTTGTTCGCGAGCACGCAAAAGCACCTGAGCCTGAATATCGAATTCTTCGCGCGTCACCAGATCAAGCCTGACAAATCCTTGCGTCAACAAGGCGCGCATATTTTTTTCGATGTCTTTGGCGGGGCCGCTTTCGGCTACTGCGCTGAGTTTGGCTGAAATATCATCAAAAATTTTGGCATTCAACATGAAATATCCCTTTCAATATAGGTAAGTTGATTTCTTGAACCGTAAACTGTGAACATTGGACTGAAAACAGTAAACTCGTCTTGGCGCCAGTGTATCAGGTGCGGCCAAGCTCGCAATTGGTGCATATTATTTGAGGTCTGCGTTCGCATGGTGCGCCAGACGAGCGCCCAAAACAGCAGCTCTTTTTCAAGCACCTGTTTTATAACGATAAAACATTTGTGGCACGCATCCTGCTTATAGTCTTGTGCGGGAAATTCATTTTATTTAAATCTCTAAAAAGGAACCATCATGTTGAAAAGCAAATTATTGAACACCCTTATCCTGGCAGCTCTGGCTGTGCCTTGCGTGGCAATGGCTGAAGATGCCGCACCTGCGTCACCTATTACGGCCAATGTGGGTCTGGTCAGCGACTATGTATGGCGTGGCATTTCGCAAACCTCACACAACCCGGCGGTACAAGGCGGGATTGATTACGCACACAGCAGCGGTTTTTACGCGGGCGTATGGGGTTCGAATGTAAGCTGGATAGTCGATACCGCCACTACGCTTGCCGGCGGCAGTGCAGGTCTGGAGCTTGACACTTATCTGGGCTTCAAAAATTCCTTTGCAGAAGACTTTACCTATGATGTCGGCTTCATTCGATATAACTATCCCGGTTCTTATTCACCTGCGGCAAGCACGGGTGTAGCCGGAACATCACTTGCCAAGGCAGACACAAACGAAATATACGGTGCAATTGGCTATAAATGGATCAGTGCGAAATATTCTTACGGCTTGGGTTCGTTTTTGACGCTTCCAGATGCGAAAGGCACCAATTATATTGACTTGACCGCGACCTATCCTATCGCCGACAGTGGATTTACGGTATCAGCACATGTAGGCAAACAAACCTATAAGGGCGCGAATGCTGCCGGTCTGGCTGCAATTCCTGGTGGTGCAGCCGGGACAGGCAGCCCTACCTACACCGACTATAAGTTCGGCGTAACTAAGGACTTGAGCGGTTATGTGCTTGGTCTGGCTTACACCAGCACCAATGCCAGCACCTTTTACACAACATCCAATCCGGGTAGCGCTTTTGGCAAGAAGTTGGGCAAGGGCACCGCGGCACTGTCTCTGACTCATTCGTTCTAAGCAAACAACGGGCGGGATGAGTCCCGCCCCCTCAGGAGAATATTATGAAAATGGTCACAGCCATCATCAAGCCGTTCAAGCTTGACGAAGTGCGCGAAGCCCTGTCCGCCATCGGCGTGCAAGGCATCACGGTTACCGAAGTCAAGGGTTTCGGGCGGCAAAAGGGTCACACCGAGCTGTATCGCGGTGCGGAATATGTGGTGGATTTTCTGCCCAAGGTCAAACTGGAAGCAGCCGTACAGGCAGATCAACTGGATCGCGTGCTCGAAGCGATTGAAAAAGCGGCTCAGACCGGCAAGATCGGCGATGGCAAGATTTTCGTACAGGAAATCGAACAAGTGATCCGTATTCGCACCGGTGAAACCGGTTCCGAAGCCCTTTAAGGAGATCGACATGCAAAAACTTATCGCTTCATTCATGCTGCTGGCCATGTTGTGCGGCCTGACAGCACCGGTTTTCGCCGAGGAAGCCGCATCGGCTCCCGCAGTGACAGAAACGGTCGCAGCGCCTGTTGCTACGCCCGCGGTTACTCCTGAAGCAGCGGTTGTTGCCGTCGCAGCACCGGTGCCGAACAAGGGCGACACCTCCTGGATGCTGGTGGCCACGCTGCTGGTGATAATGATGTCGATCCCGGGTCTGGCGCTGTTCTACGGCGGCCTGGTACGCAGCAAGAACATGCTGTCGATCCTGATGCAGGTGTTCAGCATCTTCGCGCTGATCACCGTACTCTGGGCGATTTACGGCTACTCGCTGGCGTT
>JBBRBS010000151.1:0-5160 GCA_038205615.1 Burkholderiales bacterium
ATCATGAGTCTGGGGGGAATTGCGATTGCGATCGGTGCGATGGTGGATGCGGCGATCGTGATGATCGAAAATGCGCACAAACATATCGAACGGCTCAAGGTGGGAGAAACCCGTGCAGAGGCGATCATTGCGGCCTGTAAAGAAGTCGGCCCCTCCCTGTTTTTTTCCTTGCTGATTATCACGGTGTCGTTCCTGCCGGTGTTCACGCTCGAAGCTCAGGAAGGACGGCTGTTTTCGCCGCTGGCCTTCACCAAGACCTTCTCGATGGCGGGTGCAGCATTGCTGTCAGTCACACTGGTTCCGGTTCTGATGATGCTGTTCATTCGCGGTCACATCATGCCGGAACAGAAGAATCCGCTGAATCGTTTCATGATCTGGGTGTACCGGCCGCTGATTGCAGCCGTGCTGTCCAGAAAAAAGACCACGATTGCGATTGCTGTACTGGCAATGGCGTTGAGCGCCTATCCTGCGATACATCTGGGCAGCGAATTCATGCCGACCCTCAATGAAGGCTCCTTGCTCTATATGCCGGCCTCGTTGCCCGGCATGTCGGTCACGAAAGCGGCTGAGTTGTTGCAGACGCAGGACAAGATCATCAAGTCATTTCCGGAAGTGGCACAGGTGTTCGGTAAAGCGGGGCGCGCGCAGACGGCTACTGATCCTGCGCCGCTGGAAATGTTCGAGACCGTGATCAATCTGAAACCCGAAGATCAATGGCGACCCGGTATGAATATCGACAAACTGATCAACGAGATGGATCGCGCGTTGCAATTTCCCGGTGTGGCGAATTCCTGGACGATGCCGATCAAAGCACGTATCGATATGCTCTCAACTGGAATAAGAACACCTATTGGAATCAAGGTGTTCGGAAAGAATCTTGAGGAAATGGAACGGCTGGCAAAACAGATCGAAGCCGTAGTTAAAAAAGTGCCGGGCACCAGCAGCGCTTTCGCCGAACGACTGACCGGCGGTTACTATCTCGACATTGAACCCGATCGTCAGGCATTGGCGCGTTACGGGTTGACGGTTGGCGAAGTACAGGAGGTGATTGCCACGGCATTAGGCGGTGAAAATGTCACCACCACGGTGGAAGGGCTGGAGCGTTTCGGGGTGAACGTGCGTTATCCGCGCGAATTGCGCAGCACACCCGAAGACATTGCCCGCGAAGTGCTGGTTGCGACAGCGGATGGCGCGATGATCCCGTTAGGACAGCTTGCGAAGGTGAGTATCACGAAAGGCGCGCCGTCGATTCGCACCGAAAATGCGCTGCTCTCCGCTTACATCTACGTCGACATCCGGGATCGGGACGTAGGCTCTTATGTCGCGGACGCACGCCGGGCCGTGAATGAACAGGTGAAATTTCCGCCTGGATATTATGCGACCTGGAGCGGGCAGTTCGAATACATGGAACGCGCCATTGCAAAGATGAAGATCGTTATTCCGATCACCCTGCTGCTGATCTTCCTGTTGCTTTTCCTTAATTTCAAACGCGTAACGGAATCCCTGATCGTCATGCTGTCCGTGCCGTTTGCGCTGACGGGCGGCCTGTGGCTACTGTGGCTGCTGGATTACAACCTCTCCGTCGCGGTGGCGGTGGGTTTCATCGCACTGGCCGGCGTAGCGGCGGAGACGGGGGTGGTGATGCTGATCTATCTGGAGCAGGCATGGCAGCAGACTCAGGCAGACTGCGCAAGCCTGGGACGTACAGCGAATCGGGGCGATCTGCATGGTGCGATCATGCAAGGTGCGGTGGAGCGTGTGCGGCCCAAGATGATGACCGTTGTGGCGATCATGGCAGGGCTCTTGCCTATCCTTTGGGGTACAGGCACAGGCTCCGAAGTGATGCGCCGCATCGCAGCGCCGATGGTCGGCGGAATGGTTTCATCGGCCATCCTGACGCTGCTGGTGATTCCGGTCATCTATGCGTTTCTAAAACAACGCGCGCTTGCATCGGGTGAGGAAGTACAAATGTAATACATTGACGAACAAGACTTTTATCGTTAGCCTGAATTTGACTGAATGTCTTGAATATTCGATTAAATGTGAGGTTTAACATGGCACAGCAACAATCTCAGATAGCTCTGTCCATAAGGCCCATCCAATTTGGAACGGGTGCGTTTGTGTTGTTGCTCGCCATTTATTTTGCGGTGGTCAGTCTGATTTCCGGGGTGGATTTCACACTCGAACAATTTGCAAAATTCTGGTATTTCTTCGTGCCCCTTGCACTGGGATTCGGCATTCAGGTCGGACTCTATACCTACCTCACGCAACTCGTCGGGCAACAGGGCGCATCAGGCAAGGTAGTTGCGGTGTCCGGCACGACCTCCACTGCGGCCATGGTTTCCTGTTGCGCCCATTACCTGGTCAATATCCTGCCTGTTATGGGCGTCACCGGCTTTCTCACCCTCGTTGCAGAATATCAGATTGAGCTGTTCTGGGCAGGCCTGCTCTTTAACGCTGCCGGTATCCTCTATATCGTACCTAAAGTCATCAACGCGACGCGGGAGCATAAAAAATGTTGAAAAAAATTTTTGGCGGTTTGGCTTACACCATTTTAATGGCTGTTATGCATAACAGTCTCATTGCAAATAGCGATGCAGCTGAGTTTGCCCCGCAAATAAGCAATGTGCGGGGCATCAAGGTAACCGCCATACTGCAAGCTATTCCTGCAGATGCGAAAACATGGACTTTTGAGGTGACTCTGGAAACCCATACCCAACCTTTGAATGATGATTTGGCCAACTCTGCAACACTCATTGTGGATGGCAGACAATACCTGCCGCTGGCCTGGGACGGTGCGCCGCCGGGAGGCCATCACCGCAAGGGACTGTTGCGTTTCAGGGCGGCTGTCCAGCAGCCACGCTCAATGGAATTGCAAATACGCCTGACAGGCGACACCTCTCCAAGAAGTTTCAAATGGTTGATCAAATGATCCACTAAGGCAATTTCCATCACCGGAAAGGAGCATGTAATGACAACTGATCCTGTATGCGGTATGACTGTTTCAGCAGATAGCGAGCATCGCCTGGTCGATGGCGAACAAACCTATCTGTTTTGCAGCGAGAAGTGCCTGGCAAAGTTTTCGGCTACCCCCGATAAATACCTCAATCCTATCCCGCACACTCCTGCATCTAAAGCCCTATTTCCCGGAGGCTACACCTGCCCGATGCATCCGCAGATTGTGCGTAATGAACCTGGCAGTTGCCCGATCTGCGGCATGGCACTGGAACCGCGCAATGCACCGGCGGAAGATAATGCAGAATTGCATGACATGACACGCCGTCTCCGCTTCAGCGCCATGCTGGCCTTGCCGGTGTTCGTGATGGCGATGGTATCCGACCTCGCACCGCAAGCGATACCGGATTCAGTCTCTATGACGGTATTGCAATGGCTGGAATTCGCACTGGCAACCCCTGTGGTGCTGTGGGGCGGCTGGCCGATCTTCCAGCGCGGCGCGGCTTCACTGCTCAACCGCAGCCTGAACATGTTCACGCTGATTTCTCTTGGGGTCGGCGTGGCGTGGACCTACAGCGTGATAGCAATGTTGCTGCCGGGAATTTTTCCGCCCACCATGCGCAGTATGGGGGAGACGGTGCCGGTGTACTTCGAGGCGGCGGCGGTCATCATGGCGCTGGTGCTGCTCGGGCAAGTGATGGAGTTGCGTGCACGCAGCCAGACCAGCGCTGCAATCAAGCTGTTGCTGGGGCTCGCACCCAAGACTGCGCGCATCGTTCGCGCTGACGGCCACGAAGAAGATATCCCTTTGGCACAAGTAAAACCTGAAGATGTGCTGCGCGTGCGTCCCGGCGAAAAGGTGCCTGTGGATGGCGTAGTGCTGGAAGGCAATAGTTCGCTGGACGAATCGATGGTCACCGGTGAATCCATCCCGGTTGAAAAGACCGCCGGTGAGCGATTGATCGGCGCCACGGTGAATGGCACCGGTAGTTTGTTGATGCGCGCCGAGCGCGTAGGTTCCGACACTCTGCTGGCGCAGATTGTGCACATGGTGAGCGAGGCCCAGCGCAGTCGCGCGCCAATCCAGCGACTGGCCGATGTCGCTGCCGGTTATTTTGTGCCGGCGGTGATAGGAATTGCGCTCGCCACACTGGCGGTATGGGGGATATTCGGACCTGAGCCACGTCTGGCGCATGCCATTGTCAACGCAGTGGCGGTGCTGATCATAGCCTGCCCGTGCGCGCTGGGACTGGCAACACCGATGTCCATCATGGTCGGCACAGGACGTGGTGCCTTGGCCGGCGTGCTGATAAAGAATGCCGAAGCGCTGGAAATGATGGAAAAGGTAAACACGCTGGTGGTGGACAAAACCGGCACGCTGACTGAAGGCAAGCCGAAACTGACCTCGGTCATTGCGCTTGCCGGATTCGACGAAGAAATAGTGTTGCGGTTGGGAGCCAGTCTGGAACGCGCCAGCGAGCATCCGCTGGCAACGGCCATCATCAACGGTGCGCTGCTAAAGGAGTTGACGCTCACCGCTGTCAGCGATTTCAGATCAATCACCGGCAAGGGCGTATCAGGAACGGTTGAGGGCAAGCCCGTCGCGCTGGGCAACCTCAAACTGTTCGAAGAATTGAGCATCGCACCCGGCGAACTGGCAGCACGTGCCGAGGCCTTACGTAGCGACGGCCAGACGGTGATGTTGCTGGCAATCGACAATCAGGCGGCGGGACTGATCGGCGTGGCTGATCCGGTCAAAGAATCCACTCTTGATGCGATCCACGCCCTGCATGAAGAAGGCGTACAAGTCATCATGCTGACCGGCGACAATCACATTACGGCACATGCTGTGGCAAAAAAACTGGGTATAGACCGGGTCGAAGCGGACGTGCTGCCCGAACAGAAGGCGAACATCGTAAAGCAACTGCAATCTCAAGGATGCATTGTGGCGATGGCAGGCGATGGCATCAACGACGCACCGGCACTGGCGCAGGCACAGGTGGGCATTGCGATGGGCACCGGCACCGATGTGGCGATGGAAAGCGCCGGCATCACCCTGATTAAAGGCGACCTGAACGGCATCGTACGTGCGCTGCGCCTGTCCCGCGCCACCATGCGCAACATCCGCCAGAACCTGTTCTTCGCCTTCATCTATAACATGCTGGGCATCCCGATTGCGGCGGGCATACTGTACCCGTTCTTCGG
>JBBRBS010000152.1:0-5159 GCA_038205615.1 Burkholderiales bacterium
CTTGCTCAATGCGATTCAGGACGTGTATCTGGACACAAGTGTCACAGTAGCCTAGATCAGGTGATCTCTCCCCCTACGCGGAGAATCGCCTGATGATCACACAGGCCGGCCAAACCTGCTGCGGCTTGCCTGTATCGCCGCAAAATACATACTGACGTGCGCCCCGGTGTTCATTGGACTGCCTCAGCCCCTCGGCAACCGGGCCGCAATATACCTGCGGCGCGGCCGCGGGTGCGTCTGTGCATGAGTATATTCCAATCCGAATATGAGTCTGAACAGAGGGTGTAGATCCGTCTTTTTACCCTGATTCTTTATCGGGCTGGTTAGTAAAATTGCTTCGTTTATGTCCTTCGCAGCTTTCTCAAGCGTATTTCTTTTGCGCCGCAAAAATGCTCTTGAACAACAGCTGCCTTGCCTTGTTGAGCGCGGCAGCGGATTCATTGTCGCTCATACTTGCTGCAATTGCATCCAGCTGTTCAAACGTCACGCCGGGTTTGAGATACTGACTGGCCTCTGACAGTGACTTGAACTTTTCGTAGGGCGTCATCATTTTCTCGTAGCGGTAACGCTTGCGTTCCTTCCCCTTGGCATCCGTGATCGTCTCCGGGAAGAAGCACGGGCGGTGGAAGTTGACGTAAGGATTAAGGAAACCCGCACAAAATGCGTTGACCTTTGCTGCAAACTGTTGCGGAATATGCTCATAGCCAAAATGTTTGCGTACCACAGCCGCATTCTTGGATTCGGCCAACGCGTTGTCGTTGGAGTGCCGTGGACGAGATTTGGTGAACTCAACACGCAACTTCTCCAGCATCTTGGCGACCTGGTAATTGATGTATTCCGAGCCATTATCTGAATGGAATCCCAGTATGGCGAAGGGAAATTCATCAAGTAATTGCCGGATGACCGGGAGTAAGTACGCCTCGCTGATTCTCTCGCAGGTGGCGACCAACTGGTACTGGGTGACGCTGTCTACCGCATTGATGTGATAGACCCCTTTTACGCCATCCTGATCCCCCTGATGTACGCTGTCGATACGGATATAGCCTGGCGAACCGTTCGGTTGTGGCGCACGGCGCTGGCCGATAGGGACGCCGGTTGGCCGCGTTTTGGTCCAGTGCCGCCGCCGATTCTGATATTGGATCCCACCACGCAAGTTGTACAGGTGGGACACCGAAATACCAGACAGCCGTTCAAAGCGCCCATCACCAAAAATCAGCAGTGCGCGTTCCATCAGCTTCTTGGTGGCCGGCCCGGACAACGTGCCATGCAGTGCATCCATCTCGGCCAGCAGCGATACGTCTGTGCTATCAAAACGGCGATAGAACCCGTTCTTGGGCGGATTGCGCTTCTTGTCCACCTTGCCGCTCTTTCGATACCGCCGTACCAGTCGTGTCACCTGCTGCCGCGACAGGCCCGTCATGCGTTCAATGTAGCGTAATACCAAACCCTTGTCGCATCTCGGTAGCGGGGTGTATCCAAAGCGCTTCAATACACGTTCAATGAACCCATAATGTTCTGACTTGGGTATCCTGAGCGCAATGTCATGAGTTCCATTCAGGAACGACTGTACCTGCGCCAACGTTTGCAACTTTGCTTCATTCATGTCGATCATCATGCCTCCATAATGACCGATTAAAACTCAGGTGCCAGACTCATTTCATGTTGGAAATACGCGGCTCCTTCAGACTCATTTCATATTGGAAGAGGCTGCATGTTTCACATACCTGCACAATGCGGTAATATCTGTTAATTGGATACACTGAACATGAAAGACAGCAACGCGTAATGAGAAACTGGTGGCAAGCACTCGGCATTGGAACAAAACTGAACATCCCTATTCAGGTGATGTTGGTCGTTGCATTGTCTTTCGCCCATTACTGGGTGATGGAGCACATCAAAGAAGAAATCTTGGATGGCGCAGAGAGGCGCGCCACCGTCTCAGCAGACGGGATCATCAACGGCATGAATATGCTGATGGTGACCGGCATGATTTCCGATCCTGAAAATCGCCGTCTTTTCATAAAAAAGATGGGGGAAACAAAGGACGTGAAGGAGTTGCGTATCATTCGTGCGCAACAGGTACAGGATCAGTTCGGCCCCGGACTGCCGGAAGAACAAGTTGTCGACGACATGGATCGTCGCGTGATGAAGTCGAAGCTGCCTGTTTTCCTGTTGAGCGAAGATCGCAACGCGCCGACGCTGCGCACGGTCGTTCCCTTTATCGCGAACACCAATTATCGCGGCACCAATTGTCTGACCTGCCATAAGGTGGAGGCAGGATCGGTGAACGGGGCAGCCAGCATCACGATCGACATGACCGAAGATTTCAATGCCATCGAGCGCACTCAGGAAATGCTCTGGCTGGGACAAATTCTGTTGCAAATCCTGCTGTTTTTCGCGACCCACTGGCTGATACGCCGGTTCATGCGCCCGATTGTCACGCTGCAATCCTCGATGGAATCAATGCGGCTCAATGGCAGCGAGGTTAAATTCGTCCCAATCGTACTGAAGGATGGTAACCAGGACGAGATCGGCAAGCTGACCGCCGCTTTCAATCAGATGTCAGAAGCCTTGTGCAGCTCCTATAATTCGATGAGGCTGGCCACATCAATCTATCAGTCCAACGCGGATGCCATCGTCGTAACGGATGAGAACAACCTGATCGTCGATGTTAACCCGGCCTTCACACGCATCACCGGCTACAGGCCGGATGAAGTGATCGGCAAAAACCCCAGACTCATGCAATCCGGCCAGCACGATGCCAACTTTTATCGGAAGATGTGGAAATCAATTCTGGACAACGGGCATTGGCAGGGAGAAATCTGGGACAAACGCCAGGATGGCGAGCTTTATGCAAAATCAGCCAATATCATCGCCCTGCGTCACGCCGATGGCAGTATCTACCGGTATGTCGCGCAGTTCTCGGATATCACCGAAAAGAAACAAAAGGACGAACTGATCCATTGGCAAGCCAATTATGATCCGCTGACCAACCTGCCTAACCGTCGTCTGTTTCATGACCGTCTGGGGCAATCGATCAAACTGGCACACCGCACCGAGCTGCAACTCGCCCTGTTTTTTATCGATTTGGATTACTTCAAGGAAATCAACGACACACTGGGGCACGCCAACGGCGATGCACTGTTGATGGAGGTGGCACGACGCATCAGCAGCTGTGTACGTGAAGCAGATACCGTCGCGCGGCTCGGTGGTGACGAATTTACCGTCATCCTGCCCGAACTTGCCAACACCTCGCAGATCAAGCGGATCGCCGAAAACATCGTTGCAAAAATGGCACAACCCTTTTTCTTTGTAAATGACGAAACAGGCCACCACATTTCGGCAAGCATCGGGATTGCCCTGTACCCGCAGGATGCAGGCGATTTGGCGGGCTTGCTAAGATGTGCGGACAAGGCGATGTACTCGGCCAAAGCCGCAGGACGAAATCGCTACACCTACTTTACGGAATCCGGTCAGTAAGCAGCAGATTAGCCCGATCAACAGCATATCCAACAGATGCGTTATCATCTGTAAAATTTCTCAGATCATTTTGAGCAATCTGTGAACGCTTATAGCTTAATTAATTAACCCCATGACCCAAACCTCTATAGAGCTGACCAAAAAATTATCCGCCGCAGTGGAAAAAATGCCCGCTTTCCCCAAGAGCGTACAACGTATTTTGGAACTATCGAGGGACATCAATTGTTCGCCTAAAGAGCTTGTCATCGTCATCGAAAAGGATCCGGTGATGACGATGAAATTGCTGCGCGTCATCAATTCCGCCAGCTACGGGTTTACCAAGCAGGTGACCTCGGTCAATCAGTCCATGGTCTATCTGGGTTTGAATACCATCAAGAACATGGCCTTGTCATTTGCGGCAATGGGTGCCCTGCCACCGCAAACCGAGGTCGGATTCGATGTACACGGTTACCTGACACACTCGCTGACGACGGCAGGCCTCGCGCGCACCTTATGCCAGAAGTACAGCCAAGATGACACCGATCCTGCCGACTGTTATATCGCGGGGCTGCTGCACGATTTCGGCAAAGTCGTGTTCGGCCAGTTTCTGCCCGAGGAATCCAAGGCGGCGCTGGCATACAGTATTGAGCAGTCGATCTCATTGCATGACGCCGAACGGCAGATTATCGGCACCGATCACACCGTCATCGGTGGGATGCTGGTGGAAAAGTGGAGCTTCCCCAAACAGCTCATCGAGACCATACGCAATCATCACGGCGTCATTTCACCGGACAACACGGTGCAAAGCTGTCTTTTTGTGGCAAATCAGATCAGCAAACAGCTAGGTCTTGGCCATAGCGGCAATCTTGTGGTCGAAGAACTGCCCCCCGCTTTAGCGACACGGTTCAACGGTTCTCTGACTGATATCATCGCAAGCCTGGGCGATATTTCAAAGCTGACGAGTGAAGCGCAAGTCGTAGCCCAGACAGGCAGAGGAATCAACGAATGAAATTAAAATTCTGGGGGGTGCGCGGCTCAATCCCGTCACCGGGCGAAAGTACCGTGCGATACGGCGGCAACACGACCTGCATCGAGATACGTACCGATGACAACGCACTGATCATTCTCGATGGCGGCACGGGCATTTTTCCTTTGGCGAAAACACTCCTCAAGTCACTTCCCGTTACCGCGCACATCTTCAACACGCACAGTCACTGGGATCACATACAGGGCCTGCCGTTTTTCCTGCCCATTTTCATCCCGGGCAATCTCATCAAGCTGTACGGTGCACTCGACCCCATCACGGGCGAAGGTCCCGAGCGTATCATCAACATGCAACTGCAATACAGCTACTTTCCCGTCAGCGCTGCCGAGATAAAATCCCGCTTCGAATACACCGACATCATGCCGAATGAGACCGTTACCGTGGCTGATGCAACGGTTACCTCCGTGTTGCTCAATCATCCGGTCATCAATCTGGGCTATCGCATCCAATGCAACGGCCGGTCGATCTTTTTTACCGGCGACCACGAAGTGCATTTCAACATCTACGAGCAGGACGACGAGGGGTATGCCGAATATCAGGCACTGATCGAGGAGCAGCGTCTGTCCATCGTCGAGGCCATGCAGGGTGTGGATATTCTCATCGCAGACTCATCCTACACACTGGATGAGTATCCGGCGAAAAAGGGCTGGGGACA
>JBBRBS010000153.1:0-5119 GCA_038205615.1 Burkholderiales bacterium
GGGGCGGTTGATCTCAGCGGCACTGGCAAACCCGCTGGATAGCAGTAGTCCTAATAGCGTAGTTGCCATTCCGCTCTTGCTACTAGCTACTAGCCACTTGCTACTCGCTATATTTATCATGCCAGTCTCCCGAATTCGATCACCGGCGTTAACCAATAGGCTATTTCCGGATTCGCTTGCACGTGTTTGAGGTGGGTGATCAGTTCGCGCGCATCATCGCAGTTCATCACGCTGACAATTTGCACGCGTTGTGAACGCCCGCGGACTTGTTCGAGCATGCTGGGCAATTTTTCTTTCTGGCTGCCACCTTCGATGCGCGTCAGGGAAAAGCCGCGTACCCACTCGGGATGCTCTAGCAGATGATCGACAAGGCGTTCTTCTAAAGAGCGATGGCAGACCAGCGTCAGACAACAATTCATTTCTTTCATGCAAATTTCCTCACTCGTTCAAGACCAAAGCGGCGGTACAGGATGGGTAGCATGATCAGCGTCAACAGCGTCGAGCTGATCAGGCCGCCTGTCACGACGATGGCGAGCGGCTTCTGTATTTCGGAGCCGGGGCCGGTTGCAAATAACACCGGCAGCAGGCCAAATGCCGTGATGCTGGCGGTCATCAGCACAGGGCGCAGACGACGTTTTGCGCCTTCGAACACCACCTGAGTGATGTCCATGCCCTCGGCGTGTAACTGGTTGAAATAGGACACCATCACCACACCGTTGAGCACCGCAATACCTAGCAGCGCGATGAAACCGACCGAGGCGGGAACAGACATGTATTCCCCGCTGATCCACAAGGCGAAAATGCCGCCGATCAGTGCGAAGGGGATGTTGGTCAGCACGAGGACGGCCTGCCTGACCGAGCCGAACGTGGCGAACAGCAGCATGAAAATCATTCCTAAGGCGACCGGCACTACGACGGCCAGACGGGCGGCTGCGCGTTGCTGGTTCTCGAACTGGCCGCCCCAGGTCAGGCGGTAGCCTTGCGGCAGCATAATTTTGGCGGCAACGGCAGCTTTGGCTTCCTCCACAAAACCGACCAGATCACGGTCGCGCACGTTGCTCTGTACCACCACCATGCGCACGCCATTTTCCCTGTCCACCTTTACCGGGCCGTCTACGCGTTCAAGACGGGCAACAACGGACAGGGGTACATTCTGTCCGTTGGGTAGCGGCAGGGTGAGCGCGGCAAACAGTGCGGGAGATTGTTGTATATCGGCTTCCCCGCGCATGATCAGCGGCGTGCGGCGACCATTCTCGATGACCGTGCCTAAGTATTGACCTTCGATCTGGCTGCGCAACGCATTGCCGATATCATCTACGCTCAGCCCCAGGCGACCTGCAGCCAGACGATCGATTTCCACGCGGAAATACTGCACGCCGCTGTTCTTCACGGTGAACACGTCCTCGCTTCCCTTGATCCCCTGCAGCACCTTGACCATATGCTCAGCTGTTTCGTTGAGCTTGCTCAGATCTGTGCCGAATATCTTAATCGCGATGTCGCCACGTGCACCGGTGAGCATTTCCGACACGCGCATTGCAATCGGTTGGGTGAAGCTGTATTCGACGCCCGGGAAATCGGCCATCACGCGGCGTATATTGTCGACGATGGCATTCTTGTCCTTGCTGCGCCATTCTGCCTGTGGTTTGAGCACAAGGAAATTGTCGGTTTCATTCAGACCCATCGGATCCAGGCCTAACTCATCAGCGCCCGCGCGCGAAACGATCCCTTTGACCTCTGGTACGGCATCGAGAATGGCTTTTTGAATGCGCTGATCCATGATGGCGGTCTGCGCGATGTTGATCGAGGGCAGTTTGGATACCTGCATGATCAAATCACCCTCGTCCATTTCCGGCATAAAAGCCTTTCCGATCAGCGTATACACACCGCCGCTGATGACCAGCATGGTAAGAGCCGCGACAATGACCACGCGTTCGCGTTGAAGCGCGCGTGCGAGCATCGGCGAATAGATCGCCATCGCTTTGCGTACCAGCCAGGGCTCATCGTGGCTCGCCGTTTTGATGAGCAGTGAGGAGAGCATCGGCACGACGGTCAGCGATAGTAGCAAGGAGCCTGCCAGTGCAAATACGATCGTCAGGGCAACCGGGATGAACAGCTTGCCTTCCAGTCCTTGCAGCGTCATCAATGGCAAAAATACGATGATGATGATGGCAACGCCTGCTGCCACCGGTGTAATAACTTCTTTGACCGCTCGGTAAATGACGTGTAGATGCGGGATATGTGCGCGTCGTCCGGCTAAATGATTGATGATGTTCTCCATCACCACGACCGAGCCGTCGACCAGCATACCGATCGCGATTGCTAAGCCACCCAGACTCATCAGGTTGGCTGACATGCCGAACTGTTGCATCAGAATGAAGGTGATCAGCACCGCCAGCGGCAACGTGATGGCCACGACGATTGCGGCGCGCAGGTTGCCGAGAAACAGTACCAGGAGTATTACCACCAGTACGATGGCTTCGGTAAGTGCTTTCGATACCGTGCCGATTGCGCGATTGACCAGACTGCCACGGTCATAAAATACTTTTGTTGTGACGCCTTTGGGCAGGGTCGGGGCGAGTTCCAGTAATTTGGCTTGAACGCCCGCAACTACTTTTTGTGCATTCGCGCCGCGCAGACCTAACACCAGGCCTTCGACAGCTTCGCCTTTGCCGTCTTTGGTTACAACCCCATAGCGCGTCATGCTGCCGATGCGCACAAGGGCGACATCGCTCACGCGTATCGGACTGCCGCCCGGGCTTGCGATCACGATATTGCGTACATCCTGCAGATTTTTGACGCTGCCTTCGGCGCGTACCAGCAGGGCTTCGTCGCCGTCGTTGATTCTGCCTGCGCCATCATTGCGGTTGTTGATTTGTATGGCTTGTTGCAGCATCGCATAGGAAATGCCGTGGGATGCCAGCGCGTTGTGGTCCGGAACCACTTCAAAGCTGCGTGCCAGTCCGCCGAGAGAATTAACGTCTGCAACCCCGGGCAGTGTGCGCAGGGCCGGGCGGATTACCCAGTCCAGAATGGTGCGACGCTCTTCGAGGGAAACATTGTCGCCCTCCACGGTGAACATGAACATTTCACCCAGCGGCGTTGTGATCGGTGCAAGTCCGCCGGATGCAGCGGGGGGCAAATCGCGCTGTGCGTTGTTCAGGCGCTCAGCAACCTGCTGGCGCGCCCAGTAAATGTCGGTGCCGTCGACAAAATCGATCGTGATGTCGGCGATTGCGTATTTTGAAATCGAGCGCATGATGCGCTGATTCGGAATGCCCAGCATTTCAAGTTCGATGGGCGTGACGATGCGCGCCTCGACTTCTTCCGGGGTCATGCCCGGCGCCTTCATGATGAGTTTGACTTGCGTGGAGGAGACGTCCGGGAACGCGTCAATCGGCAAGTCACGGAATGACACAATGCCAGCGCCAATCAGCAGTAGCGTCATCGCGGCTACCAGCAGGCGCTGGGTCAGGGCAAATTCAACCAGTTTTGAGAACATTATTTAACCTCACCGATGCCCATCATGCTGGACTTGAGCGCCGAAACGCCCTGCACGGCGATTTTTTCGTTCGATTTAAGCGCGCCGCTAATGACCGTATTTTGTGCGCCTTCGTTGAGAATCTTAATATCCTGCGCGCGGAATCCTTTCGGTGTTTCAACAAACACCACTGTGCGACCGGCAATACGTGAAATCGCGCTGTTAGGAATCTCCCATTGCGCACGAGTCCGTGCCGTGGTGCTGATGGATGCTTCCACGAACTGACCGGGACGAAGATTCTCGGCCCCGTGCAAAATCAGGCCGCGCAGCAAAACTGACTGATTGGTGCCAGTCAGGCTGCGACCTATCGCAGTAAGTTTTCCGCTGGCAGCATAGGCCGAGATGGTGATTGCCGCACCTATTTTAAGATCGTGCGTAACCGAGAGGGGGGCTTGAATCTCCAGAGCGAGCGGATCGATCCTGGCGATCTTGAAAATCGGCACGGCTGCATCCAGTCTCTGGCCTGCGCCAGCGGTCTTTTCTAATACCACGCCATCGATAGGTGAGGTTATTGTCAGCAAGCTGCTTAAATTGTTTCCAGATTGCAGTTGTGCTATCGCGCTGTCGGACATGCCAGCCAGGCGTAGCATATGTTTCCTTTCCGAAAAGGCGGCGCTGGTTTCAAGCGATAAACCACGGGTAGTGCGATAGCGGCTCTCCGAAATAATGCCGTCCTTATATAAGGTTTCGTCACGCTTAAGATTTTCCTGTGCCAGCTGGTTCTGTACGGAGGCCTGTAACAGACCGCGTTGTGCTTCTGCCAGAGCCGGGCTTTGCAGTCTTGCAATCGGCTGCCCTCTCTTGACGCTGTCTCCCACGCCAACCAGAGTTTGCTCAACCATTGATGGCAGTGGTGTACTGATGACATAAAGCTGATTCCCCGGGATGACAACCTGAGCTGGCAGACCGGATACTTCGCCGGAAGGCTTGTTGGGAAGTGCGGCTGTCGTGATGCCTAGTGACTGAGCTTGCTTGGCGCTCACGAGGACATTGTCATCGGCTAAGCTGGGTTGAATAACTGACAGGGCAATAACACCCAGGACGATAAATGCTTTGTTCATTATTAAGCTCCATTACGCGCAAGGTCATAGACGCATATTACTGGTTGCAAGAGGAAATGATAGAGGGGCAGCGTACATTAGATAAGCAATAGCTACGTCCAAGTGAGTGATAGTCCTATAAACATCGTTAATAGTTCATTAATGGTCATCAATTAATAAAAAAGAAAATACCGTTTGACGCAGCGAGTTGGTCTTGCTATAGTTCGTTTTCGCTGACGCGGGGTGGAGCAGCTCGGTAGCTCGTCGGGCTCATAACCCGAAGGTCATAGGTTCAAATCCTGTCCCCGCAACCCAGTAAAAGAATTTGTTTTAAAGTTTTTCGGTTTTTGAAAAATTTCAAAATGTAGTTGACAAGATGTTTTAAGTCTCTATAATGCTGACCTCTTCGCTGCAAAGCGAACGCTCTTTAAAAAATAAATTAAACAATCGACGAGTGTAGGTGCTTGGTTTTTGGGAAGTTTATCGATCTTCGGATACGATAAACGACTTTAAAATATAGTAGTGCTTACGCAAAGTCGAA
>JBBRBS010000154.1:0-5099 GCA_038205615.1 Burkholderiales bacterium
AGACCAAGGTGTCTGAGCCGGTTCATGTGATCAATGTCACGGGTCTCGATGGTGTGGTGCGTCCGCTGGATCTGGATCGTATGACCGCGCTGGTACAATCAGCCTGCGCCGGTCTTGGCGAGGTGGTCAGCGCGGATGTGGTGATTCAGGGGGCGCTGAAGGATATGTATGACGGTGTGCCGCTGCATGAGGTGCACAAGTGTCTGATCCTGTCGGCGCGCTCGCTGATCGAAAAAGAACCTGCTTATAACTTTGTCACCGCGCGATTGTTGCTGAACAACATCTGCAGCGAAGTGCTGGGTGAAGATGTGGCCCCTGCCGACATGAAAACGCGCTATGCGGAATATTTCCCGAAATACATCAAGCGCGGCATTGCTGCCGAGTTGCTGGACGAGAAACTCGCTAGTTTCGATCTGCCGCGCCTGGCCGCAGAACTTGATTCATCTCGAGATTTGCAATTCGGCTACCTCGGTCTGCAAACGCTGTACGACCGCTATTTTTTGCATATCGGCGGCACACGCATCGAAGCGCCGCAGGTGTTTTTCATGCGCGTGGCGATGGGTCTGGCCTTGAGCGAAATCGACCGTGAAGCGCGCGCGATCGAATTTTACCGTCTGTTGTCCGGCTTTGATTTCATGTGTTCCACGCCGACCCTGTTTAACGCCGGTACCCGTCGTTCGCAGCTGTCTTCCTGTTATCTGACGACTGTGGAAGACGATCTGGAAGGCATTTACGATGCGATCAAGGAAAATGCGCTGCTCGCCAAATTTGCTGGCGGCCTGGGTAATGACTGGACTCCGGTGCGCGCATTGGGTGCGCACATCAAGGGCACCAATGGCGAATCGCAAGGCGTAGTACCGTTCCTTAAAGTGGTGAACGATACCGCAGTCGCGGTGAATCAGGGCGGCAAGCGCAAGGGCGCGGTGTGCGCCTATCTGGAAACCTGGCATCTGGACATTGAAGAATTTTTGGATCTGCGCAAGAACACCGGTGATGATCGTCGCCGCACGCATGACATGAACACGTCCAACTGGATTCCGGATCTGTTCATGAAGCGCGTAATGGAAGGCGGCGACTGGACGCTGTTCTCACCCTCGGACGTAAAGGATCTGCACGATCTGTTTGGTATCGATTTTGAAGCAGCTTATGTGGCTTACGAAGCGCAGGCCGCCAGCGGAGGAATCAAGTTGTACAAGACGGTTCAGGCCGCAAGCCTGTGGCGCAAGATGCTGACCATGCTGTTTGAAACCGGTCATCCGTGGATCACTTTCAAGGACCCTTGCAATATCCGTTCGCCGCAGCAGCATGTGGGCGTCGTGCACAGCTCAAATTTGTGTACCGAGATCACGCTGAACACCAGCGCGGATGAGATCGCCGTGTGCAATCTGGGTTCGGTAAATCTGCCGGCACACCTCTATCCGGCAGGTCATGAACTGGCCGGACAGATAGACCATGACAAGCTGCGCCGCACCATCAACACCGCGATGCGCATGCTGGATAACGTGATCGATATCAACTATTACGCGGTGGCCAAGGCGCGTAATTCCAACCTGAAGCACCGTCCGGTAGGGCTGGGTATCATGGGCTTCCAGGATTGCCTGCACGTCAATCGCCTGGCCTATTCATCGGACGCGGCGGTCGAGTTCGCCGATCGTTCGATGGAGGCAGTGTGCTATTACGCCTACTGGGCCTCAACTGAGCTGGCGGCTGAGCGCGGTCGTTACGCATCGTATAAAGGCAGCCTGTGGGATTGCGGTATCCTGCCTCAGGACACGCTGGATCTGTTGCGCGAAGAGCGCGGTGGCTATGTGGACGTGGACATGTCGGTCAGCATGGATTGGGATGCGCTGCGCACCCGCATCAGCCAGTACGGCATGCGCAATTCCAATTGCGTGGCGATCGCACCTACCGCGACCATTTCCAACATCATCGGCGTGTCGGCCTGTATCGAGCCTACGTACCAGAACATTTTCGTCAAATCCAATCTCTCCGGTGAATTCACGGTTATCAACGATCATCTGGTCGCCGATCTGAAGCAGCTGGGATTGTGGGATGAGGTGATGATTTCCGATCTGAAATACTTCGACGGCAGTCTGGCGAAGATCGACCGTGTGCCGGCCGAGCTGCGCAGTCTGTACGCGACGGCGTTCGAAGTTGAGCCGAGCTGGCTGATTGAAGCTGCGTCCCGTCGTCAGAAGTGGATTGACCAGGCGCAGTCACTGAATATCTACATGGCGGGTGTGTCCGGCCGCAAGCTGGATGAGACCTACAAGCTGGCCTGGGTGCGCGGCTTGAAGACCACGTATTACCTGCGCACGCTGGGCGCGACGTCGGCTGAAAAATCCACCGGCCGTGCCGGTGCGTTGAATGCCGTCGCCGTGTCGGGCGAAGAAATACAAGACGGTACGTCGCAATTCTGCTCGATTGATAATCCGGAGTGCGAAGCCTGCCAATAGCAAGCTCTCGCTCGGGATTACGGCGACACCAAGTATTAAACAAGGTCGGAGCTACGGTGCGAAGCCTGTCAGTAAGACCAACAAGTCGTTAGCAGGAAGTCGTTAGTCGTTAGTCGTTAGTTGGCACAGAGCCGCTAGCAACTAACGTCTAGCGACCAGTAACTATTTAAGGAAACAATATTATGCTGTCATTTGACGACGAAATTAAGCCGGGTGTAGATGCCGCCGCTCCTGCTGTCATCAGCGGCCGTATCCGCGTGGAAGACAAGCGCATCATCAATTGCAAGGCGGACGTGAACCAGTTGGTGCCGTTCAAGTACAAGTGGGCGTGGGAAAAATACCTGGCCGCCTGTGCGAATCACTGGATGCCGCAGGAAGTGAACATGACGGCCGATATCGCGTTGTGGAAAAGCGACAAGTTGAGCGACGACGAGCGCCGTCTGATCAAGCGCAATCTGGGTTTCTTCACCACTGCAGACAGTCTAGCCGCAAACAACATCGTGCTGGGCTCGTACCGGCATATCACCAATCCGGAATGCCGGCAGTTCCTGTTGCGTCAGGCCTTCGAGGAGGCGATCCACACCCATGCTTACCAGTACATCGTGGAAAGTCTGGGGCTCGATGAGGGCGAGATTTTTAACATGTATCATGAAGTGCCCAGTATCCGTAACAAGGATGAATTCCTGCTGCCGTACATCGATGTGCTGACCAATCCTGAATTCAAGACTGGCACGCCAGAAACCGATCAGGCCTTGTTGCGCAGCCTGATCGTGTTTGCCTGCATCATGGAGGGACTGTTCTTCTACGTCGGTTTTGTGCAGATTCTGGCACTGGGTCGTCAGAACAAGATGACCGGGGCTGCGGAGCAGTACCAGTACATCCTGCGCGATGAATCCATGCACCTGAATTTCGGCGTGGATCTGATCAATCAGATTAAGATGGAAAATCCGCATCTTTGGACGGCTGAATTCCGTGAGGAAGTGCGCGGCCTGATGCAAAAAGGGGTGGAGCTGGAATACGCCTATGCCGAAGACACGATGCCGCGCGGCATTCTTGGTCTGAATTCGACGATGTTCAAAGAGTATCTGCGTTTCATCGCCAACCGCCGCTGTCAGCAAATCGGGGTGGACATTCTGTATCCGGGGGCTGCCAACCCGTTCCCTTGGATGTCGGAGATGATTGATCTGAAGAAGGAAAAGAATTTCTTCGAAACAAGGGTAACTGAATATCAGACAGGCGGGTCGTTAAGCTGGGATTGATGGCGCATTATGGCCTGTCGGGGAGCGAACGCAGTACCTGCGCGAGCTTTTCAAAGTCTATCGGTTTGTGCAGCAAAGGCCAGTGACAACTGGCGACGCTGCTGATGAAATCTGAGGACGTCTCGCCTGTGATAACGACGGCGCGAATCGGCATTTGCAGTCTTCGCTGCATGGTTTCCAGAAACCCGATACCGGTGAGTTGGCCGCCCAGTGCATAATCGACGATGAAGTAATCGGTATCAACGATGTCGTCATGCTGGAGTGCCTTTTCGGCCGTGTAAAAATGTCGCACCTCTGCCCCGAGAACATGCAACATGCTGACCATGCCCGCGGCGACCAGTTCATCGTCCTCGAGTACCACCACGCGCTTGCCGCGTACGGATATCTGGCCAATCTCACCTGTCGAAGGGTTGTACTGCCGTTCTGTTTCGCGTTGTTCATCAAGAAGCGGCAGGCTGAATTCGAATACCGAGCCTAGACCATAACGCGAGTGGCAGGTGATCTTGCAGCCCAGTAAAGACATAGCGCGCTGGCAAATGGAGAGCCCCAGCCCCAGTCCTGCCTCGCGGTTGCGTTGCTGATTGGCGATCTGATAGAACTCGTCAAAAATCAGCGGCAGATGCGTTTTGGAAATGCCGATTCCGGTGTCCCATATTTGTATCAACACGCGTCCATTTCTCGGGCGTGCGCTGACCAGAATGCCGCCGTTCGAAGTAAACTTGATTGCGTTGGAGACAAGATTCAACAGCACAGATCGCAACAGACCGATATCAGTGCGCACCAGCAGTAATCGGCTCGTGGAAAAAAACAAGTGGAATTTCAACTTGCGTTCAAGGGCGGTCTGGGCGAACGTCTGTTCCAGCCAGTTGCACAACTCATGCAGATTGAACGTTGCGAACTGCGGCTTGATGACGCCTGCATCGAATTTTGAGATATCCAGCAACTGCGTCAACAGATCGGAAAAAGAGGTCATCGACTGACTCAGCTTGTCGATCAGTTCGCTTTGTTGCGGCGTTGTCTGGGTATGTTGCAGGGCATAGATAAACAGGCCTGCAGCCGCGACAGGCTGCCTGAGATCGTGCCCTGCGGCCGCAAGAAAGCGGGTCTTGGCGCGCTCTTTCTCCTCAAGTTGTTGCAGCGAACTGAGCAATTTCTCCTCAGTCTTCTTGTGCTCGGTGATGTCGGTGCAAGTGCCGAACCAGTTGATGATCTTGCCCTCATCATCGTGGCGCGCCACGCCACGCACCAGCCACCAGCCATACAGGCCATCTGCGCGGCGCAACCTGCACTCGAATGAATAAAGGCTGTCGGTTTGCGTTGCGTGTTGCCAGGCATCGAGTGCACGTTGCAAGTCATCAGGGTGTAATGATTCGACCCAGCCATG
>JBBRBS010000155.1:0-5036 GCA_038205615.1 Burkholderiales bacterium
CCTGTCCAGGAGGAGCTGTTGCTGATCTTCCGTCTCAACCCCTTCGGCAATCACATCCAGATTCAAGTTGTGCGCCATCGCGATGATCGTACTCACAATGGCTTTGTCACTGCCGTCGACTGCAAGGTCGCGTACGAACGACTGGTCTATCTTGAGCTGATCAAGCGGCAGTCGTTTGAGATATTGCAGGGATGAGTAACCGGTGCCGAAATCGTCCAGTGAGAACTGCACGCCGATTTCTTTCAGCGCGTGCATGGTGGCAATGGTGTCTTCGATATCATCCAGAAACAGGCCTTCCGTCAATTCCAGTTTCAGGCATGTCGGGTCGATACCGTGGTGTTGCACGACCGCTTGCACTTGCGCGACGAAATCCGGCTGATTGAATTGTTTTGCACTCACGTTGACCGCCAGCACCAGATTGCGGGTGAGCGCATCTTGCTGCCAGGCTTTGAGTTGCGCGCAGGCTGTCTCCATAACCCATCGCCCTATAGGCAGTATCAGCCCGGTTTCTTCCGCAAGTGGAATGAAATCCACTGGTGACACCAGCCCGTGTTCAGGGTGCAGCCAGCGGATCAATACTTCAGCCCCTAATGCGTGTTGCGAACTATCCACCTGAATCTGGTAGTGCAATTGGAATTGCCCGTATTCCAGCGCTTTGTGCAACTCTTCTTCGAGGCTGGCGCGGGCGTTGATGGCCTGCTGCATCTTAGGGTCGAAGAAGCGCAACATGTTGCGGCCGGCTTTCTTGGATTGATACATCGCGATGTCAGCTTGTTTCATCAGTTCATCGATCACCTGCGGTCGGCTATTGAACAGCGTGGCGCCGATACTGGCAGTGCTGCGATGTTTATGTGAGGCAAGCTGGTATAGCTTGCCTAGCGCGGCGAGAATTTTTTCGCCGATACCTTCGGTCTGTGCAGCAGCTTCTAGCGGCTGTTCGCTCAAGTCTTCCAGGATCACCACGAACTCGTCACCGCCAATGCGAGCGACGGTATCGCCTTCACGCACACAGGACTCCAGACGCTGAGCGACCTGTTGCAGGAGCAGATCGCCGATGTCATGACCGAGCGTATCGTTGATGGTCTTGAAGTTGTCAAGATCGATGAACAGCAGTGCGCCTTCACGCCCGCTACGCGCACTGGAAGCCAGTGCGCGCTGAAGCCGGTCCATCAGCAGGCGCCGGTTGGGCAGGCGCGTGAGCGAGTCATAGAATGCCAGATGCTGGATTTCATCCGCAGCATCACGGCTCAGCGTGATCTCGCTGATGGTGGCAACATAATTTGTTATGGTGCCGTTGTGGGCTTTCACTGCGCTGATGGAGAGTCGTTCCGGATAGATTTCGCCGTTCTTGCGCTTGTTCCAGATTTCGCCATCCCAGCGACCCGTGCGCTGGATGCATTTCCACATTACCGCATAGAAGTCGGCATCATGACGGCCGGAGCTGAGTATTTTCGGATTCTTGCCGATGACTTCTTCGGCCGTGTAACCGGTGAAATTGGTGAAAGCGTGGTTTACCCGAATGATCAGGCCGTGGGCGTCGGTGATCAAAATGGCGTCCTGAGACTCAAAGACGGTGGCGGAAATACGCAATTGATCCTCGACGCGTTTGTTTTCGGTCACATCGCGGTAAGAATATACCCGTCCGACGATCTGTTCGCGGGAGCGCGCTGAGAGCGATGTCAGTTCAAAAACTCGACCGTCCAGCAGATAGAGCGTATCAATCACGTCATCCTCATCAACATCACGCAGTGACTGCAGTGAAATCGGGACACCATCCTGCGCCGGTCTGATCTGCCCTGCCATGTAAGTGAAGATGCCTGCATCATCGCGATTTTCCAGTAGCGTCATGGGCAATCCCCACATTTTCGAAAAACGCTGATTCATGTTGACAATGGAATTGTCGTTGTCCACCAGCAGGATGCCTTCCGCCGTCGCTTCCAGCGTCGCGCTCAGGCGTGAGCTCATTCCCAGCATTTCTTCCTCGATGCGCTTTCTGTTCCCGAGCGGATTCGCCCGCACGACAAACTGGCAGTCTGAATCTTCGGCCAGGCGGGCCGTTTTTGTAACTTCGAGAATCGTCCCGTCCTGACAGCGATAAGCGCCCGCCGTTTCATTGCTGCCGCGTTGATGCCGCACTTCGTCCCAGAAAAACATATCGGACAGCGCGCACTCAATTTCGCCAATTGGCAGGCCGATCAGCGATTCAAGGCTATATCCCAGCAACTGTGATGTTGCCCGGTTGACGGCAAGTATTGTCAGCGTCTTCTCATCAATCAGGATGAGAATTTCCTCAGACGCATTCAACAACTGACCAGTGGCATCCATTTAAGCGCTTTCCGGCTGCTTGTTGCTGTCGAAAAAATACGTCACGCGTTTGCGCGGATTCAGGTAGGCGGACACTTTGGGTGGCAGCGTCGCCGGGCGGATGGATTTTTTAATGCTGATTTCCAGCTCATTTTCAAGGTTGAGTATCATCGCCTTTTCTTTCGGCACCTTGTGGTCATAAACCAGCACGCAGGGGCGCGTTGATATCCTCGGGTTGACCGAAATCACCGTGGCAAGCGTATCGTTAGACAGTTGCACGATTGAACCTGGCGGATAAACGCCCAGGCAGCGGATCAGGAGCGCCATCGAACGCGCTTCAAATTTGCTGCGGCGCTGCGCAAACATCAAAGACAGTGCTTCGTGCGGGGTCATCGCGCGGGAAAAGTCGACCGGGTTGCACAGATTGTCGTAATAATTGATCAGCGAAATCACGCGCGCGGCAGGGGTCATGGCGGCTTCCTTCAGCGCATTCGGGTATCCGCTGCCATCTGCGAACTCATGATGCTGCGCGAGGATCGCCAGCACTTCCGCAGAGAAACCGAGTTCGCGTCCGATTGCAACACCATATTCGACGTGCTGGGCGCGCAAGTTGCGCTCAGCGCTGGTGTATTCTTCCGGGGGTCTCATTAAAACGCGTGCCGGAATTTTCGTCAGGCCAATATCGTGAAGCAACGCGCCGATGCCGAGTTCCCGCGCCATGTCGGACGTAAAACCGAGATCCTTTGCCAGCATCATGCCCAGTATCGCGACATTCAGCGGATGATGGTAGACCTCGTCTCCTCCCACATTCTCACCCATGATATGCAAGGTGACTTCCGGACTTTCGAGGAAGGCCGTGGACATTTCGTTGACCAGGACGCCCATATCGTCAAGCGTCTCTTTCGGTTTTGTCAGCAGATTTCGGTTGAGGTTCTTCAAGATACCGGCAGCCTTAACAAAAGCTGATTCGACTTCATGTATTTTTTGCGCCCGCAGCTCGATGATCCGCGCTCGTTGCTGTTCATCTGTAAGTGTCTGGGCAGCGTTGATATCCTGATCGGCCGGTATTGGGGTGGGCGGCACCGACACGGCGTGCGTATCGCTTGCCAGCACTGCTGTTGGCGCATTGCTTGCCGGCTCCGCTGCATCCATGTCGCTGCGCTCAGCTGGGTGCGGATTGTTGCTGGCCACATGTACATCGGGTGCAGGTAGTAGCGTACCGGAGGTTTCACGGTTCAACAGCGACGCTGCATCGCTGCGCTTGGGGTCGTAGCAATAGCGGGGAAGGCGTAATGCCAGTACCTCGTTCAACTGTTTTTCGCTATCGATCTTGAAGGCGCTGCGCGCGAAATCATGCTTGAACCAGGATAGCTCCAGCTTCACGAAGATCCCGACGCGGAGCTGGTGAGGCTGCAAATACGGGGTAAGGGCTGAATTGTCGTCGTTCATAGAGGATCGATACTCCGCTTATCAAGGGGGTGGTTAGTCATGCATCGTCTAACAATCTGCTTAAACTGTTGCGTTTTGCGGACCAGCTGAGTAGGTGCTTTGTCTGATTGAGTCAGAATAATCCGATTAGCGGGCTTTGTATTTAGGGAAATTCGAATTAAAAATAGGTATTTTCTGAGAGCGGCTAGGGAAAGGTAGTCCTGGATGCACCCCTTGTCGGGACGCTAAATCTGCGGTGGTGTAATTGGCTGATGTGGCTATAATATCTGCGTTTCCGCCGCCGGCTGAAACGTCCCGGTCAGAGGGAAGACAACCTGATATAAGGAGATATTCATGAAAAAATTGATCGCATTGGCTTGTTTTGGATTTTCTGTATTTGTATCGGCGCCCGTCTTTGCGGGTGCACAACAGGACAAAATGAAGGGATGTAATGCGGAGGCCAAAGCAGATGCACTCAAGGGCGATGAGCGCAAGGCTTTCATGAAGAAATGTCTGTCCAAGGACTACGCGTTGAAGGGTGTTGCGGCTTCGGCAGACAAGGCTGCCGCAGCGCCAGTCAAGCAGCAGGACAAGATGAAAACCTGCAATGCAGATGCAAAAACCAAGGAGCTCAAAGGCGATGAGCGCAAGGCATTCATGAAAACTTGCCTGAAGGGATAGTGGGGGCAGGTTAATAAAAAAGGCGCTCAGAGCGCCTTTTTTATGGGTAAAACCGTTAAAAAATCAGGATTTTGATGCCCATCAGGATCAGCACCGTACCGCCGAAGATTTCGGCGCGGCTCTCTAACCAGGTGCCACTGTTTTTGCCTATCAGCACGCCGGCCCAGCTGAATGCAAACGTCGTAACACCGATGATGAGACAGGCCAGATAGACATTAACATCCAGAAGCGTCAGGCTGAAACCTGCGGCCATCGCATCGATGCTGGTGGCGATGGCAAGTATCAGCATGACCTTATGGGTGATCGCCTTGATGTCTTCCTCGATGCCTTCCTGTAATCCTTCGTAAATCATTTTTGCACCGATCAGCGCAAGCAAGCCGAAGGCGATCCAGTGCGCATAGGCATCGACCCAGCTTAAAACGCCACGGCCGCCAAGATAGCCTATGAAAGGCATTAAGGCTTGAAAAACACCAAAATAAATGCCTGCTTTCAGTCCCAGTCCGCGTGCGCTGCCTTTGGAACCAAGACCGATGGAGACGGCAAACGCATCCATGCTGAGTGCGACAGCTAATACAATGACTTCAAACATACAGGTTCTTTCAGGTAGTCAAAAAATACCCTCT
>JBBRBS010000156.1:0-5014 GCA_038205615.1 Burkholderiales bacterium
GATAGAGAAATGTCCAAGCTGCGGCAAAGCCACCGAGGAATATGCCGCCAAGCACGAACACCACACCTGCGAGGAAGAAACCCAGATTGGCCCATGCCAATCCTGCTCTGAGATTGACGTATTTGCTCAGGAAGTGCCACATCACCGCCGAGCCACCCAGACCTGCAATGGCCACCATGCCGATGCCGTGCGCGGTCATCAGTTGATAAAACATGACCGGATCAATTGAGAGCACCTGAGCCTGCGTCAGTCGCATGGTCAGGCCAAACAACATCATAAGCAAAATAACCACGCCGGTGATTACTGCATATACCTTCACTACTCCGCTCACTTGAGAGGGAGTGCTATTGCTTTTAATTTTCATATTTATTCTCCGTACTGATACTTATTGTGCGACTACATGAAGTTCGGTCATCATCGTGTGATGCCCCATTCCACAATATTCAAGGCAGAGTATCTGGTAGGTTCCCGGCTGCTCGAAGGTGTAGCGTAATACATTGGTCACACCTGGCATGGCCTGTGTCTGAGTCAGAATCTTCATGTCCGGGCCGTAGATGGCGAAGCCATGATTCACATCGGCTGAGGTCACCTGAAATTCAATTAGCTTACCTACAGGCAATTCAGTTTGAGATATTTCCCAATACCACTGATAACCCTTGGCCTGAACTTCAATAGCACCTACATTTGCCATTGCATTGCTGACATAGGGCATTTTGGTCAAGGTGTATCCGATTACAGGAATGAAAATGATCGTCAAACCCAATAACAACCGACTTCTCCAGCGACCCGTCGAGGCTGAAATGGCGGCACTGTTTCCTGTACTACTACCGTTTCTGATGACATATATAAATGCACTCGCGAGTAACGCGATTAGCGCAATTGAAACTATCCAGGCAACTTGTTGATACATGCTTCTTCCTTGTTAAATGATTCCGGGAGTCGGAATATATAACATCTAGGAAAAAGATTCAACACTTAGGAATCTTTTTTGATAAATCCGTCTAATCTAAATTTGAAGCTTTATAATGAACAACAACAAATATTGGGGTGAGCCATGCAACTGACCGTTTCATCAGATAGTGCGCTGCGTACACTGATTTGCCTGGGTAAAAAAAACGCGCCTGTCACCATCGCTGAAGTAGCCGAGCAATGCCAAATCTCCAAGAGCACATTGATGAAAGTGGTCATGACGCTAGTCGGCGCAAATCTAGTCGTGAGTGAACGTGGCAGGAACGGCGGGATTTCCTTGGCACAAGATGCCAAAGACATCTCTGTAGGGTCGGTAGTTCGCTTGATGGAAAACAGTCTGGCGCTAGTGGAGTGCATGAAAGACGGCACATCTACCTGTCCATTATTGCCAAAGTGTCGGTTGAAACACGTTTTATATACTGCACAAGAGAATTTTTTCAGTACGCTGGACAACACATCGCTGGCGGATTTGCTGAGGGACTAGCAGTAGTAATCGCGCCTAATCATCCTGCAGGTTGAGCACCTACTTTTTAATCAAAGAATGGGGTTGTTTGACTTCAGCAGCTATTGCCCTGAAATTATATGCTGTTGGATGCATGGCATTTAACTTAGTACAAAGTAAGATTGACCTTGCCCAGATCAGCTTCGCCCAGCGTCCCCACTGCCGCTTTCAGGCGCAGTTGACTGATGAGGTAGGCATATTGAGCCTGATACAGGTCACGGCGTGTCGAAAAGAGTTGTTGCTGCGCGTTCAACACGTCCAAATTGGTGCGCACGCCGACTTCCTGACCCAGTTTGCTGGCTTCCAGCAAGCTTTCGCTGGAGGTGAGAGCCTGCTGCAATGCTTTGACTTGTGCGATGCCGCTCACCACGCCGAGGTAGGCTTGACGGGTCTGCAGTGCTACGCTGCGGCGCGCATTTTCCAGTTCCTGACTGGCGCGCTCGCGATTGGCCTCTGCTTCACGCCATTTGGAACCCGTCGCGCCGCCTTGGAAAATCGGCAGGTTGAGTTGCATTCCTATACTCTTATTGGTGCTGTCACTACCCACACCGAAGCTGCCGCCTGTTGCCGCACTCTTGGAATAATTCGCCACCAAATCAACGGTGGGATAATGCCCGCCACGATTGCGCACCACTTCTTTTTCGGCCAACTGTGCACCAGCCTGCGCGATAGCCAGTTGCGGACTATTCAGTTGCGCGTCACTCACCCATTGCTCCATATCGGCGGGTTGCGGCGCTTCCAGCTTGAACTGTTTGCCTAGCGACTGGAGGTCTTTCGGCAACGCGTTGATCAGTTGCTGCAAGGTCCGGCGTTTGATTTCCAGATTGTTCTGTGCGGCGATCTCCTGCGCGCTGGTTAAATCGTGGCGTGCTTGTGCTTCGTGGGTATCGGTAATGGTGGCGGTACCAACTTCGAAATTACGTTTCGCCTGAGCGAGCTGCTCCTTGATGGCGGTCTTTTGTGCCTCCGCCAAGCGCACACTGTCCTGAGCGATCAGCACATCAAAATAGGTCTGTGCGACCCGCAACACCAGATCCTGCTCGGCGATTTTGAATTGAGCGTCCGCTTGCGCGACCTGCAACTCAGCCTCTGAATAAGCGATCCAGTTTTGCTGACGAAACAAAGGCTGAACTAGCGTCACGCCATAACCATTGCTGTTATAGCGATGGTTACCGGCCGCACCCGGGATCAAAAACGCACCCCGATACTGCGTCGTCAGATCGTTGTATGTCGTGTTCGCAGTCAGATTGACGCTGGGCATCAACAGCGCGCGGCCTTGCGGCAGCTTTTCCTGTCCGGCTTGCTGGGTGGCACGCGCGGCGGCGAACAGCGGGTCGTTAGCCTGTGCGGCGTGGAAGGTGTCCAGCAGGTCGGCAGCACTGGCGGCACATGACATACCCAATGCAACCAGAAAAACGCGTGGCATCATTTTCATGCTAAATATCCCCGTCATTGTATTAACTCTACCGGATTCACCAGTTGACAACTTATGGTGCCGTTTCAACAAAACGGTACATCGCATGACAGGCGATGCAATTATTCATTGCCACGCTCAATTGACTGACGATGCGATCGCTGTCTTTGTTCGCCTCGGCATCAGCAGCGATGTCGTCAAATTTCTTGCGGGTATCGAAGCCTAATTTTTTCATTTCTACCGGAAGCTTCCTGAACAACGAGCCTGGCGTCTGGGCTTCAGCGCCCATTCCCGACGCTTTGGCTGACGCTACAACGGCAACAAAATCTTTTTGAGATGCAGCCTCCAGTATGCCTTGCGAGCTTTGCAACCAGGTACGCATTTCTAGCAACAAGGCATTGCGTTCATCCTTGCTGAGCATGACCGCCTGACGACCATCATCAGAGGGCTGAACCTCACCTACTGTGAATTTGTACGCGAACAGCGCGACGATGATGGATAAAACAATAACCAGGCTCCAACTTAATTTGCAATTTTTCATAATTCCTATGCTCCGTTTAAATTAGGTGATTTTTACTTGGCTGACTTGCCATAGAAATGCGCCACAAAGGCGGGACGAAAGGCTTGGTGACAACTTAGACAACCTGACTGAAGTTTCTGGAAAGCTGAAATCACATTTTGTCCGTCTTTCGCCTTTGCGGCTTCTGCCATCTCATGTGCGGCTTCATGTGTCTGACCGTCAAATGATTTGAATTTTGCCATATCACTTCCTATATAGCCCATAATGCGCACCTTTTCATTCAGTGGTGCTTCAGGATGTTCTCCAATCAGGTGAGCTGTGTGTTCGACCAGTACCCAGTCTTCACGGGAAATACCATCGGTTACAATTTGCATATTTTTGCCTAAGTCTTTCATGACCTGTTGCAAGGCCAGTGGTTCTGTTGCCTGTGCGTTCGATGCTACGAAAAATAAACCGGCGATCGCTAGTGAGAGAGATTTTTTCATTTCTATTCCATGTTTAAGTTAATGTTTAAGTTAATGTTTAAGTTAATGGTCGTCGTTGCGTTTTTTAATGCCGTGTAGATAAATCGGGAAGGTCTTTTTAGCTTCCTCTAGCAAGCTGCGTTTGCCGCCAAAAATTGAGACTTGCATGAAGAGCCCCTGAATCATGCCTATATAAAGTACGGCGGCATTCTTACTATCCAGATCCTGAGATACAAGTGACTGTGCCTTCGCCGCATCCAGCAACCCTGCAATTCTTTCTTCATAGCCTAAAATGATGCCCTGTATCAGATCACGTAACTTGCTGTTCTTCTTGTGCAACATTTCTGTAAATAGCAAACGCGGAATCGAAGGATGCTTTCCGATAAAAGTGACGTGCGCATAAAACATCCGCTCAATTGCATCAATCGGCCCTGTCGCTTCGGATGCAGCTTTCTCCAGTACGGTCATCAGTCGCCCGCGTATCCAAAATATGACGGCAAGCCAGATATCATCCTTAGTCGGAAAATGCTTGAAAATCGCACCTTGTGAGACCTTCATAGCGTCTGCCATCTCTTGCGTCGTGACGCTGTCTATGCCTTTTTCAGCGGCCAGATGAATAGCGACACGAACAATTTCCTCTTGTCTCTCTTCAGTCGATAAACGATGTTTGATAGTTGCTGTATTCACACTAATTTCTCCAATAAAATTCAGTTATGCATCTCGTCCTTCGCCTGCTTCTTCATAAGTGCGGCCATCGCGAATGTGGTAAATACGTTTGAAGGTCGGGATGATTTTTTCATCATGCGTGACAACGATAATGGCCGTCTGATATTGCTGCGCCATCTGATTCAGTATTCTCACCACCGTCAATGCACGTTCGCTGTCCAATGGCGCGGTTGGCTCATCGGCGAGGATGATGGGAGGGTGATTGGCCAGTGCACGCGCAATCGATACGCGCTGCTGCTCACCACCGGAAAGCTCAGCGACCTGAGCCTGTGCGCGATGCCCAACATCCAGCGCATCCAGTAATTCTCTGGCGCGAATACGCGCCAGAGCATTTGGCACACCCGCCAGCATAGGCAGTAGCGCGATGTTATCGGTCACATCCAGGAACGGGATCAGATAAGGCGCCTGAAATACAAAAC
>JBBRBS010000157.1:0-4979 GCA_038205615.1 Burkholderiales bacterium
AAGGGCATGAGGTGCATTACGTGTGCGCCGACGACACGCACGGCACGCCTATCATGCTGCGCGCCGAAAGTGAGGGCATCACACCTGAACAACTGATCGCACGGGTGTGGCAGGAACACTACGATGATTTCGCTGCATTCCACGTCAATTTCGACCATTACGGATCGACCAATTCGACTGAAACAAAAGAATTTGCGCAGGGAATCTATCGCAAACTCAAGGCTGCCAACCTGATTGAAGTACGTTCCATCGAGCAGTTCTACGATCCGGTCAAGAACATGTTCCTGCCGGATCGCTTCATCAAAGGCGAATGCCCGAAATGCCATGCCAAGGATCAGTACGGCGACAACTGCGAAGTCTGTGGTGCCGCCTACGCGCCGATCGAACTGATTAACCCGTATTCAGCGGTATCGGGCGCTAAACCTGAAATGCGCAATTCAGACCACTATTTCTTCAAACTGTCCGCCGACTCTTGCCAGCAGTTCCTGCGCATCTGGACGAGGAGCGGCGCGCTGCAAGCGGAAGCGGCCAACAAGATGCAGGAATGGCTGGGTGCAGACGGTGACAACAAACTGTCCGACTGGGACATTTCGCGCGACGCGCCCTATTTCGGCTTCGAGATCCCCGATGCACCGGGCAAGTATTTCTACGTCTGGCTGGATGCGCCGGTCGGCTACATGGGCAGCTTCAAAAAGTTGTGCGAAATCAAAGGACTGGATTTTGACGAGTACTGGAGGCCAGATTCCGCAACCGAGTTGTACCACTTCATCGGCAAGGATATCCTGTATTTTCACGCACTGTTCTGGCCTGCAATGCTGCAACACGCCGATTTCCGCACCCCGACCAAACTGTTCGCACACGGCTTTTTGACCGTCAACGGCGAGAAGATGAGCAAATCGCGCGGCACCTTCATCACCGCAAAGAGTTATGTCGATAACATAAAGAACACCGAATACTTGCGCTATTACTACGCCGCCAAGATCAACGGCACAATGGAAGATCTGGACCTGAACCTCGACGACTTCGTCGCCAAGGTCAATTCAGATTTAATCGGCAAGTACATCAATATCGCCAGCCGCTGTGCAGGCTTCATCGCCAAAAAATTCGATGGCAAACTGGGTGCTACCGATGCAGCCGCCACCGCCGAATTTCAGGCCGCTTACACGGACGGCGCGATTGCGCATTGTTATGAGCAGCGCGACTTTGCCCGCGCACTGCGCGAAATCATGCGTCTGGCCGATGTGGCGAATCAGTATATCGCCGAACAAAAACCTTGGGAACTGGCCAAGCTAGAAGGCCGCGAAGCCGATCTGCATGTCGCCTGTTCTACCGCGATGACCCTGTTCCGCGACCTGACGCTGTATCTCAAACCCGTGCTGCCTGTACTGGCGGAGCAAGTCGAGGCCTTCCTCAACATCGCCCCCCTTGCGTGGAACAGCGACTGGCAAGCGTTGCCTGTCGGCCACAGCATCAACACCTACCAGCATCTGGCAACCCGTCTCGACCCTAAACTGATCGAAGCGATGACCGCCGCCAACCAGGCTTCCCTCCCCCCCCTCCCCGCCAGCGCGGGAGGCGAAGATTCTCACTCGCAAACACGCCATGCAGAGGCTCAACAACATGCGATCGCTCCGATCGCCGAGACCATTTCGATCGACGAGTTCAGCAAGATCGATCTGCGCGTGGCTAAAATCGTCAACGCCGAGCATGTCGAAGGGGCCGAAAAACTGCTCAAGCTGACGCTGGACATCGGCGAAGAACAGCCACGCACGGTGTTTGCCGGAATCAAGTCGGCTTACGATCCTGAAAAACTTAAGGGCCGCATGACGGTGATGGTCGCCAACCTGGCACCGCGCAAGATGAAGTTCGGCATGAGCGAGGGCATGGTGTTAGCAGCCTCCGGCGACGCACCGGGGTTATTCATCTTAAGCCCGGATGACGGATCTCAGCCGGGAATGCGCATCAAATAACCCGCTGCGGCATCTCGTCCGGCTGTACCAGCTCCCACAGACCGGTCAGATCGTGATTTTTTACGAAATCCGCACCCAGCGCTTCCTTGATTTCATAGTTAAGCTTGCTGGTGAGCCGTTTGGGCGGCTCCGGGTAGTTGATGCCGTTCGCTGACCGCAAACCGCGCACCATCGGCTGAGCCGCGTTCAACAAACGCCTGACCACCACTCCCACTTCGCCGTTAACGAGGGTAACCACGGTTCCGGGCGGAAAGCTCCCGACCTCCTTAACGAAGGCGGCAGCGAGTGCAGGCTCGACAGTGGCAGACTGACGACCCAACAAATCCTTCACCGCCTGACTGGGCAGCATGCCGGGCCGGAATTCCCGTTCCAGCACCAGGGTGCAGAAGCGATCCGCCAGCGACACGGCTTGCGATTCGATAGTCAGATCCTCCCTGAGCAAGCGCTTGGCATAACCTGTGCCATCGATCATCTCATGGTGGTGCTCCACCACATCAAGCCATACAGGATGATCGATTCCCGCTTCACGCAACGCCTTGAGCGCCATTTGCGGGTGTACAACGATGGCACGCTTTTGCTCCACCGTGAGCGGCGCATCTTGCCGATAGAAGACATCCTGCAAATCCAGCATACCGACATTCATCGTCAATGCGCCGGCGACCGCAAAACGTCTTGTCTCAATCGGGCGCGCCAGATGTGAGAGGAGTATCTCGGTCATCACGGCGCTGTGAAATGAATGGCGCAGTGAGTAACGACCCGATTTGTGCAACAGTATGTTGGCCAGCGCCGCATCCCCGTCTTGCTCACAGAGTTCCTGAATGCTGCCGGCAATATTCAGGGCCGCGCCGTAATCCGGTATAGTCTTGCTCATCAACTCGTTAAAACAGCAGGCTAGCTCGCCTACTCGATTAAAGACAGAAACCCCGACAGGCTGCGCTTGCGGCATTGCTTCAATTTTTTGATTGAAAAAAACACCCCGTTCAATCAGCCGGTCCAGCTGATCTGGACTCCGCATCAGATAACCATGCATAAGCAAGACCCGTCCATGCTCATCGAGCAGATCAAAGGGCAGAGACTGCCCCACTGTAACGTGCTGATGTTCAAGCTTAACTTGCGCCATTGTCTTTCCCTCAGATTGTTTCCATCCAGAAAAACCATCCCTCATCGGCGTTGCAGCTTGAGCGAGGCAGGTCTGAACAATCCCGCTTGCTAAGCTTGCAGCGACTGAAAATGGCTTTGGATTATTATGCGCAGATTAACCATGTCAGCAATACTGGATAATTCTGTTTTCAGCTAAGAATTTTCTGATTTTAATACCCATAATTCAGGCATTTAGGAATGCATTGCGCAGGAAAGTGGCACGCCGTCAGACGATTTTTTGTGCGCTGATCGCGGTGAGGATGCCTTGCAGGATCGCGGCGGGCGTGGGCGGGCAGCCGCTGACAACCACATCCACCGGGATCACGTTCGAGACGCTGCCGCAGATCGCGTAGCTCTCGCCACCGGCAGAAGGTGAAAACAGGCCGCCGGTGCAGGCGCATTCGCCGATGGCGACCACCAGCTTCGGATCGGGCGTCGCATCAAAGGTTCGCTTCAACGCAACTTCCATGTGACGCGACACGGGCCCCGTGACCAGCAGCATGTCCGCATGGCGCGGGCTGGCGACGAACTTGATGCCCTGTCCTTCCAGATTGTAATACGCATTGTTGACCGCGTGTATTTCCAGCTCGCAACCGTTGCACGAACCGGCATCGACCAGACGTATGCTCAGCGCGCCCCCGAATACATCCAGTATCTGCTGCTGCAAACGCGCAGGCGTCAGACGCAGAGATTCGTCTGGCGGCAGTGCAGCTTCGCTCTTGATGCCCATCTTGATGATCTGTTTGATTATCTGATACATGGTGAGCCTCTACAGATCGTGCCCTGAATAACTCAGGTTGAACGATTTATTGATGAGCGGAAAATCCGGCACGATATTGCCCATGATGGCGTGTTCCAGAACCGGCCAGTTTTGCCATGAGGGATCATGTGGATGCACGCGATCGAGCCTCCCCTCACCGTCGGTATGGATCGCCACCATCACCTCGCCGCGCCAGCCTTCCACCATACCGATGCCGAAGCCATTGGCGGGCAGCATTGCCATGGGACGCGCCAATTCTTCACCGCCGATCAGGTTGGCCATGATCTCGCGCTGCAAACGGATTGATTCGAACAGTTCGTCGAAACGCAAGATCACGCGTGCGGCGACATCGCCGTTCTGATGCGTCGCCATCTTCACATCGAGCATGCCGTAGGGTGCACTGGCGAACTGCACGCGCATATCCCAGCACTGCGAACTGGCGCGTCCGGCCAATCCGCACAAACCCAGCATCGCAGCCAGTTTCGGCGTGACGCGCCCCGTGCCGATAAAGCGATCCTGCACACCGGCATGCTCTTCATACAGACTGCGCAGCAGGCGCACCTCGCGCTCCAGCATCGCGCATTCGGCAAGCAAGGTTTGTTTGCCGGATTCATCCAGGCCCGCCGCGACACCGCCCGGAATAATCATATCCATCAGGTAACGGTGACCGAACAGTCCGGCATTGTTGCGCAGCACCTGCTCTTTGAGTATCCAAAACTGTGCGAAGCCGAATGAAAAAGCGACATCGTTGCCCAGATATCCCAAGTCACCCAGATGATTATTGATACGCTCACGTTCCAGAAACAGCGCGCGCAGCCACAGTGCACGATCGGGTGGCACAATATTCGCGACACTCTCCGCCGCCATCGCATAAGCCCAGGCGTAAGCCACCGTGCTGTCGCCGCTCACGCGCCCGGCCAGCTTCGCACCCTGTTGCAGGCTCATGCTTTCGAAGCGCTTTTCCACGCCTTTGTGGGTGTAGCCCAAACGTTCTTCGAGGCGCAGCACTTTTTCACCTACTACCGAAAAACGAAAGTGTCCCGGTTCGATGATGCCGGCATGGACAGGGCCCACCGCAATTTCATGCACGCCCTGTCCTTCTACCCGCA
>JBBRBS010000158.1:0-4951 GCA_038205615.1 Burkholderiales bacterium
GGTGAGTCTGTATGTTGCCGAGGTAAAGAGCGGCGTATTTCCTGCACTGGAGCACTGTTTCTGATGCAACTGATTTCAAGTATCACCCAATTACGCGCACGGTTGAGCAGCGAGGACGCGATCACGTTCGTGCCGACCATGGGCAATCTGCATGAAGGGCACCTCAAGCTGATGCACGATGCGCGCGAACACGGCAGCTGCGTGGTGGCGAGTATCTTTGTCAATCCGTTGCAGTTCGGACCGAACGAGGATTTTGATCAGTACCCGCGCACTTTGGCGGCCGATTGCGAAAAGCTGGCTGGTCTGGTGGATGTGGTGTTTGCGCCTGCCGGGAGCGAGATGTATCCGGTGCAGCAAACCGTCTTTGTCGAGCCGCCGCCGATAGCCTCCGAATTATGCGGTGCGGCGCGCCCCGGTCATTTTCGCGGCATGGCGACCGTAGTGATGAAGCTGCTCAACATCGTACAGCCGCAGGTGGCGCTGTTCGGCAAGAAAGATTATCAGCAACTGCACATCATTCGAACGCTCGCAGCGCAGCTGAATCTGACGGTGTCCGTCGTCGGCGGTGAAACGGTGCGAGCGCATGACGGTCTTGCACTGAGTTCCAGGAATCAGTATCTGACTGAAGCTGAGCGCCATGAGGCTGTCTTGTTGAATCAGACCTTGCAAGACATGCGTCAGCGTGTTTTGCAAGGGACGCGGGACTTTGAATTGTTACAGCAACATGCAATCCAGGCGCTGTCTGCCAGGGGCTGGCTGGTGGATTATGTGGCGGTGCGCAACCAGTCAGACTTACAGCCTGCCGGATTTGAGTCGCGCGATCTGGTGATCCTGGCGGCGGCCCGGCTGGGTAAAACCCGTTTGCTGGACAATGTCGAGGTTTGCATCGGTGCGTGATGCGCCGCTATTCTCTGCAAACTGATTCGAGTCAAGATCATTGCAAGCCCATAGGTGCGGTGAATGAATTCGCAGCACCTGAATACAGGGGCGCCTGATACGAGTTGGACTGTTGCGGGTTGAACTGTAAAAAATATTCCATGATCTGTTTGACGATCATAATCGATAATTGCTGTGCATACTGATGCGCCGAATATTGCAGGTTCTGGAAGGCGCTCTCCTGAAGAGTGCTTTCGGTTTGCTGGTTTTTCTGTATTTTCAGCATCAATTCATTGATCGTCGATGCGATATCTCCGTTTGGCTGGATTACATCGTGGATTTGCATCGCTATCTGGTCTGCCAGGCCATTTCCGTTGTCGGTGAACAGATGGGCTACGCCATGCGGATTCAGTGAATACGCATCCCGGAACGCCTGGGTGTTAAATGACAGGGTTCCGTTTTTTTCTCGCGTAATACCGATTTGCGCGAGCAAGGATGATCCGCCTTGGGCGCTTTGTCGTGCCGCCATGTCGGATGCCAGTTGTCCGCTGACCGCTGACAGCGTTTTATCTCCTGACAGGGCTCCGGACATGTTTGAGGCAATATCACCTTGTGCAATATTGTATGCGTCGACAAAGGACTGCACGGCGTCGCTGATCCGGGTGAGGTCCGGGGATACCGCAACAGTCCCAGTCCCGACGCCTTTCAAGTTCAGCGTGATCCCGCCGCCCGTTATGACATTATTGCTGTCTTTAATTGCTGTGCCGTTCACTCGCACCATCGAGTCTTGTGCTGCCATGGTTTGTGTCATCGCATCGTCAGTTGCGTTGGCAGAATAGGATAGTAGATGACGCATGCCATCATTGCCGCTTACGCCTATGCTGAAGGCATTCGCAGCACCGCTGGAGCCATTGAGCATCAGTCGGAAGCCGGAATTGTCGGTGATCACCTGTGCAGATACGCCGATATGCGCCTGGTTGATGCGGCCGGCTATTGCAGACAGGCTGTCCGCCGCATTGAGGTTGAGATTGATGATCGTGCCGCTACTGAAGCTGAACGTGACAGATGTGGCCTGATCGCCGGTTATGTTGGGGGTTTTCTGTGCAGCGGAGACCAGAGTTTCGCCTTGTGCCAACTGGCTCACCTCGACGTTATAGACGCCAGTCTGAGCGCTCACTTGTGCGTATGACGTGAATGCAGAGGGATTGCTCGATGTCGCGCTATAGCGGGAAAATGCGCCCGGTCCGCTAAGGTATTGTGCTGCCGATTCCAAAACGGAAAGATCGCTTTGAATCTGGCCGTAATTAGAAATTTTGATGTCATAGCTTGAGGATGCTTGGCGCAGCCCGTCTGCGGGTTGTAGTATGGCTGCGGTCTGTGCGTCTAATGTGGCGATTATCTTGGCGACAACAGGCCGGTAATCAGGTGTGATGTAAGGCCTGTATGCAGGAATTCCGGAAATAGTCATGATCGTCTCCGATCTGTAGACATGTAATCTGAGTTCAGGTGTCGAATAAGTCCGGACATCTGGACGTACTGTTTGTCGTCAGTTAATTGCAGATTTTGCGTGATGCGCTGTCAAATAACCCGATAATGCGTTAAAAAATTATCCTCCTTTGTCTGCCTGATTGAATATAGGGAAATTCTGATTTTATGAAAGTTTTTCTGGATGATTTATATAGGCAATTGGACTATATGCGAATAAGAAAATGACGATTGGAGTCGTCTTCCTCTATCAGGAATCGAAACATCAGATATAATCCGCGCCCCATTTGAGAGGTAGTCTATGCAAAGAATCATGCTTAAAGCCAAGTTGCACCGGGTGCATGTCACGCACGCCGAGTTGCACTATGAAGGCTCGTGCGCGATTGACGACAATTTGCTTGAGGCTGCCGACATCAGGGAGTATCAGCAAATTGATCTTTACAATGTCACGAATGGCGAACGATTTACGACTTATGCGATACGCGCAGAGCGGGGTTCCGGCATCATCTCAGTGAATGGTGCCGCGGCGCATAAAGCCAATCCGGGGGATATTCTGATCATTGCAACTTATGCGATGTACACAGAGGTCGAGCTGCAAACATTCCAGCCGCAACTGGTCTATGTCGATGATAAGAATTGTATGGTCACAAAACGGGATAAAATCCCTGTGCAAGTGGCTTAATAGGCAGATATCGGGTTTTTTATTGGATTGTTACATTGACCGGAAGTACGTTCACAGGTAGCATTGCACTACTTTAAAAGATAAGCGGATTGATTGCGATGCGTCGAAAACTTGTAGTCGGAAATTGGAAAATGTATGGTCGCCTGGCGCGTAATCAGGCATTGCTGCAAGGTGTTCTCGATGGGGTCAGTCAGTTGCGCAACGCCGATTATGCGGTCTGTGTACCTTACCCGTATCTGGCTCAGGCGCAATCCATGTTGCAAGGCAGTAACGTAGCCTGGGGAGCGCAGAATTTGAGCCCGCAGGAAGAAGGCGCGTTCACCGGTGCGGTCGCGCCGGGTATGCTGACCGACTTCGGTTGCACGTACGTGATCATAGGCCATTCAGAGCGTCGCGGTTTGTTTCACGAAAGCAATGAGATTGCTTCCGCAAAATTTGAGGCTGCGCAAAAAGCGGGTTTAACACCAATTTTTTGTGTCGGTGAAACGCTGATCGAGCGTGAGTCGGGTGTGACGGAGCAAGTTGTGGCGACTCAGTTGGATGCAGTGCTGGTTCGTTTTGGTGCAAAGGCTTTGTCCCGTGCGGTTATCGCTTACGAGCCTGTTTGGGCGATCGGAACCGGCAAGACGGCGAGCCCTGATCAGGCGCAGGCTGTGCATGCGTTCATTCGCCAACGCGTAGCGCAACATGATGTCGAAGTCGCGCAGGGATTGTGTATACTCTACGGCGGTAGCGTGAAGGCCGCTAATGCGGCAGAATTGTTCGGAATGCCGGATATTGACGGCGGACTGATCGGTGGAGCATCTCTGGTGGCTGAAGATTTCGTGGCAATTTGCAGCGCAGCGCAATAATTTTTAAGTGGTTTGGAGTAGTGCGTGGAAACAATAGTTTGGGTAGTTCATCTGGTGACGGCAATTGCATTGTGCGGTCTGGTGTTGGTGCAGCATGGTAAGGGTGCCGATATGGGTGCAGCTTTTGGCACCGGTTCGGCAGGCAGTCTGTTCGGTTCCGGTGGTTCTGCTAATTTCCTGAGTCGGAGCACGGCTGTTGCGGCAGCTGTTTTTTTCGTCACCAGTTTGACGCTGACTTACCTTTATTCTCATCCTGCGCAGCAGTCCGGCGTAATGGATAGGGTCAATGCAAGTGCAGTAAAACCGGCTCTGACAGCGCCGGTGGATAATTCGAAATCCAAAGAAATACCGAAGTAAGCAGTTAAGCGGTTCAGATATGCGGTTGTGGTGGAATTGGTAGACACGCAAGCTTGAGGTGCTTGTGCCCGTAAGGGCGTGGGAGTTCGAGTCTCCCCATCCGCACCAGTTTAAAATGTTTATGGCTTTGAATTTTGAGGCCATTAAGCATAGTTGTTAAAATAATAATAAAAGAATCAAGTTGATACTGTCGTCATGGCAGCCTGAAATCGATTATAAAGCGATGCTGATTCGACCTCACGGGTTGTTCACGTGTCGTGCACTGAGGGGGAAGCTCAATGTTGGAAAACTATTTTCCGGTACTGTTGTTCATCTGTGTCGGCTTGGCTTTTGGTGTGGTTCCGATATTGCTGGGCAGGTTAGCTGCTCCGCATCGTCCTGATAGCAAAAAACTCTCTCCCTATGAATGTGGTTTCGAGGCATTTGAAGATGCGCGTATGAAGTTTGACGTGCGCTACTACCTTGTTGCGATCCTGTTCATTCTGTTCGATCTCGAAATTGCATTTCTCTTTCCATGGGCGATCGTTCTCAAGGAAATTGGCATGTTCGGTTACGTTTCCATGATGATCTTTTTGGCTATCCTCGTGGTTGGTTTTGTCTATGAGTGGATGAAAGGGGCCTTGGAATGGGAATAGAAGGCATTCTGGAAAAGGGCGTTGTCACGACGACGCTCGATACCATTATCAATTACACGCGTACC
>JBBRBS010000159.1:0-4933 GCA_038205615.1 Burkholderiales bacterium
GGTAAATGGGCGAGCAAGCAGGGCTGGGCCATCGAGTTTGCGCATGATGCCGCATCCGGTATCGATGCCGCGATGAAGTGTGTGCATGATGTGATTTTTCTGGATATTGATTTGCCCGGTGGCTTCAGCGGACTGGATGTCAAATCGGTGCTGGACGACATGGAGAGTCTGCGTGCCATTCCGGTGATAGGTATCAGCAGTCTGGTGCAGGAGCAGGATATCGAGCGGGCGATGCAGGCGGGATTTGCAGCTTACCTGCTTAAACCGGTTGATTTGATAGAATTGGCGCGAGTGATACACAGTTTGGTTCGTGGAGGAGAGAAAGCATGAAAAGCTGGTTGGAGCTATCGGCGGCAAAAATACTGGTCGTTGATGATCAGCCGGGCAACGTGTTGCTGCTGTCAAAATTGCTGCGTGCTGAGGGATTTTTCGAAATAATCGAGACGACCGATTCGCGTGAAGTGGAGTCGCTCTATCTGCGTGAGCAGCCTGACATCGTGCTGCTTGATCTTAATATGCCTCACCTTGACGGCTTTGCTGTGATGGCTCGTCTGCACGAGATCGATCCGGAGGGCGCACCTGTTCTGGTATTGACCGCGCAAATCGACATGCAAACCCGTCTGCGCGCGCTGCAAAGCGGTGCGCGGGATTTCATCTCCAAGCCTTTTGACCGGCATGAGGTAATGGCGCGTATTCGCAACCAGCTGGAAGTGCGCCTGCTCTACCGTAAGCTCAGCTACCAGAATGAAAATCTGGAGCGCATCGTGGGTGAGCGCACCCATCAGCTGGCCGAGCGCAACCGGGAGCTGGTGGAGACACGGCTTGAGATCATTCGCCGTCTCGGTCGCGCGTGCGAATTTCGTGACAATGAAACCGGCGCACATATCGAACGCATGAGCCGATATTCGCATTTGCTGGGACTGGCGGCAGGGCTTAGCATTGAGGATGCTGACAAGTTGCTCAACGCCAGTCCGATGCACGATGTCGGCAAGATCGGCATACCCTATGCCATCCTGCTCAAACCGGGCAAGCTGACGCCGGAGGAATTCGACGTCATCAAGCAGCATCCTGAGATAGGTGCACATATTCTGACGGGAAGTGACTCGCCGTTGATGAAGATGGCCGAGATGATCGCGATCACTCATCATGAGAAATGGGATGGTTCAGGTTATCCGAATGCTCTGAAGGGGGAGGCCATTCCGCTGGAGGGGCGCATCGTGGCGATTGCCGATGTGTTCGATGCGCTGACGACCATACGCCCTTACAAGAAGGCGTGGGATGTGGTGGATGCAGTTGATTTCATTGTTAATAATGCAGGAACGCATTTTGATCCCGCGTTGGCCGTCTTATTTCAGGGCATCCTGCCCGAAATACTGATCATTCGCGACCAGTTCCCGGATGCTGCTGTGACCTTTAAGGCATAAACATGCATATTCTTTTTGCGGAAGATTCCCCGATGTTGGCCAAGCCCGTTATTCGCGTGCTGGAAGCGAACGGGCACCGTGTCACCCATGTGTTTGACGGCGCAGCGGCCGTCGAGCACTTCAGGGCCGAAACGCCAGACCTGGTTTTAATGGATGTCGTGATGCCGACGATGGATGGTATCGAAGCGACTCGCAGGATCAAGGCGATTCATACCGATAAATGGGTACCTGTCGTGATGCTCACCGGTCTCGACTCGAATGCTGACCTGATCAAGGGGCTGGAGGCGGGGGCGGATGATTATCTCTCCAAGCCGATTGATTTCGACGTCCTGATTGCGCGGATGTGCTCCAAGCAACGCATCGTGGATATGCAGAACAGCTTTTTCGGTATTCTGGACAATGTTCATGAAGGCATACTGACCATAGATCAACTGGGTACGGTGCGGCGTTTCAATCTCGCTGCCGAAAAGATTTTCGGCTATTCACCCGCTGAAGTGCTGGGACGGAATGTGAATATGCTGATGCCGGAACCCTACAAGACACAGCACGATGGTTATTTGCACAACTACCTGTCTACACATCAACCTAAAGTGATCGGCACAGGTCGAAAAGTGCAGGGACGCCGCAAGAACGGGGAGGTTTTCCCGATGCACCTGGCGGTCACTGAAGTGGATAGTTCGTTGGGCGTGCAGTTCATCGGTCTGGTGCGCGACATTTCGCAAGAGGAAGAAGATCGTCAGCACATCGAACACCTGGCGCTACACGATGTGCTGACAGACCTGCCGAACCGGGCAAGTTTCACAGCTCAGCTCGCAGCCGTTGTCGGCAGTCAAAAATCGTTCGCGCTGTTGTTCATCGATATCGATGGTTTCAAGCCGGTCAACGATACCTTTGGGCATGATGTGGGCGATCAGGTTCTGATTAAAATCGCACAATGCATGCGTGAGGCGGTAGCGGGTCGCGACTTCATTGCGCGCTTAGGGGGTGACGAGTTTGTGGTTATCCTGCCCGATGTGGGCAGTCAGGTCGCTGTGGAGCAGGTGGTGGCGCGCGTCCTTGCAAATATCGGTGCGCCGATGAATTGCAGCGGCAACGTTTGCAACGTGGGAGCCAGCATCGGCGCGGCTATCTACCCTTTGCATGGGCAGAGCACGGAATCGATCCTGAATGCGGCCGACAACGCGATGTATTGCGCCAAGCGCGCTGGAAAAAACCGGATGGTGATGGCTGAATAGGCTGTCGCGTGTAACTTTCTGATTATTAAGTATTATTGAATTTTTTAACAGGTGCTAGCTCAGGAATTTGCCGAGCCGGTCATGCAGGCTCAGGATGATCTCGAACAGGATCAGACCGATCACATACCATTCGAGCTTGTGTAATTGCTTGTTGTCCCATACATCGGACAGCGTTTGTGCCGTATCCGAAATCAGCCCCAGTTTGCGATCCAGCGCCGATTGGCGTTCCTTTAATTCAAACTCATCTTCCATGCTGGCGTATAAGCCGCCCAGGTGCGGGAAATTCCACAGCGTTTCCGGCTTGTCGCCGATTTCGGCGCGGCCCACCATGCGGTGCTGGATCAGCAGCATGTGGCCGATCTTGGACAGCAGTTTTTTGGAATCGCCGCTCACCTGTCCATAAACGGCAAGCTCCTGCGCCAGCGGCTCGATCTTGTCGAACTCGTCGGCGACATTTTTCTCGTAGAGCGTGAGCACCAGATTTTTGCTCAACGCATCAGCGATGACCTGCAAACTCTCCAGCGAAATTTCATCCAGCGAGACCGCGCCGCTCTGCACGCCGATGCTGTCTCTGCCGCTGTGGATTTGCATCTCCTCGGTTTCAGGCCGCAGATAGCGATTGGTCAGCAACGGTGTTAGCGTGTCGATGAAGCGGGCCTCATCCGGCGGTTGCACGCCGAACAGCACGACCACGCCGTAGCGGAACAATACCGCAATGCCGCCCTCGCTATCGATTTGCAGCGTCAGCGGCGTCGTCGCCAGGCAATCGGCAATCTTGAACGATTTTAAATCCAGACGATCTCCGAGCAGCAATGCGCGTGCCAACAAGTCCTGCCGGTTGTTCAGTTTCAGTTCCATAGCCGTTTGTAGTCAAATAGTCCGAAGTGCGACCCGGTGTATTGTAGCCTGCATCAGCTTAAGCCGGAATTTTAAGGCGCTATGTGAGCAGATCCATTTCACTGCTAAACATTTAAAGTCGATTCACTTTTGTGATTTTCGTCGACAGATTTTTTGGAATATCCGAAAATTTTCAACTATATGATTTTATGTGTTATTTGCGAATTTGTGACTTGTGTGGAGTGCCTTGAATCTCCTTGTCCACGAAAATCACGAACAGAGTAAAAACATGAATTAGATGATTTTGTGGATGCTGAGGTTTGCATTATTCACGCTGGCATGAGCGAATTATCCACTACCAATTACATCGAACCAATTTGAATGGGTGAATGAACTTCAACAAGTTTGCGCCTGCGGGGCAGGATATAATACCGGCATTATTTTTAGCCGATCCAGACAAAATGAAAAAACTTACACTGCTCGCTTCCTTGTTGCTGTCCTGTCAATTCGCTTTAGCTGATGGCAGCGGTATTCCGGGAACGGATGAAAATACTGCGCCGGCAATTACAGATGGTCCGTGGAAAGTGACGTTAGGCGGCGGTATCGCTTCGGTTCCCCGCTATGAAGGTTCTGCAACGAATCGCCTGCGCGCCGTACCCTTACTTGAAGTCAGTGACGGTCATTTTTTCGCCGGCACCTCGCGTGGTATCGGTTACAACTTCTCGGATGACAAGGCGCTGCAATACGGCGCACGCATGACCATGTCGGCGCACCGTAAGCAGAGCATGGATGCCCGACTGAATGGCATGGGCGATATCGGGAATGCGGCCGAACTGGGCGGCTTTATCAATGCGCGCTTTTCACCCTGGTATGCCACGTCCAGTATTGCGGCAGGTTCGCGCGGTGCGCATGTCGAACTGGGCGGCGGTTATGAAATGAAGCTGTCCGATGCGGATCAGCTGCGTACCGGTTTGGACATGCACTGGGCTAACGGTAAATACATGCAGACTTATTTCGGGGTTTCGGCCGCACAATCGGTCGCGTCCGGTGGTGTACTGAGCGCATACAACGCAACGTCGGGCGTCAAGGATTACGCATTGAAGCTGAACTGGATGCACAGCTATTCCAAGGCATGGTTCAGCAATGCCGGTGTGTCGGTCAAACAGCTCGCCGGCAGTGCAAAGAACAGCCCGCTTGTCATGCGCAATACGTTGAGCACCGTGAATTTCGTCGTAGGCTACAACTTCTAGTCTTGCAGCGATTCCTCAAAAGGCAGGCTCATCACAAGCACCTCCGGAATCTGCATGACAGGGAGTGCGAACTTCCGGGGGCGGGGTGAAGGAGAAGTTGATATTTCCCCCCGTCTTAACAACAGTTCAAATTGTTCAATTGCCACGGGTTTGCTGAACAGATAACCCTGGTAGTGCGTGCAACCCC
>JBBRBS010000160.1:0-4877 GCA_038205615.1 Burkholderiales bacterium
TTGTTGCACTGGGTCATGCGCCCTTCCATGCTCATGGCGCGCACCGTGCGGCCGGTGAACTCGATCGCATCGCGGGTACCGCCCGCCGTGCCGATCTGGCCGATCACCGCCAGCGCGATGCGCGCCTTGAGCATGGAAGGGCGCATGACCCTGTGCAACATGGCGATCGAGGCGGGTGCGCGCGCCGGCATGATTGCGGCGGATGACACGACTTTTGAATACCTCAAGGGTCGCCCCTTTGCACCTCATGGGGCGCAGTGGGATCAAGCTGTCGCCCAGTGGCGCAATCTGCACAGCGATGAGGGTGCGGTGTATGACGTGACGCTAGTTTTGGATGCAACCCAGATCAAACCACAAGTGACTTGGGGAACTTCTCCCGAAATGGTCGTGTCCGTCGATGGCTGTGTGCCGGATCCTGTGACCATGAGTCAGGATAAGCGCGAAGGCGCCGAGCGTGCGCTGGTCTACATGGGTTTGACGGCCAACACACCGATCACCCAAATATCAATCGACAAGGTTTTTATCGGTTCATGCACCAACGGACGCATCGAAGACATGCGTGCGGCCGCTGCCGTGGCAAAGGGTAAAAAAGTCGCAGCCAACGTGAAACTGGCGATGGTGGTGCCAGGTTCCGGTCTGGTCAAGGCGCAGGCCGAGCAGGAAGGGCTGGACAAGATTTTTATCGAAGCGGGTTTCGAGTGGCGCGATCCGGGCTGTTCGATGTGTCTGGCAATGAACGATGACAGGCTGTCACCTGGCGAACGTTGCGCTGCGACATCCAACCGCAATTTCGAAGGGCGGCAGGGGCAGGGCGGACGCACGCATTTGGTCAGTCCTGAAATGGCGGCAGCGGCGGCGATTGCCGGTCACTTCGTGGATGTGAGCAAATTGTGAAAGGAGCGGTCATGAAAAAGTTAGTACTGATGACGCTTGTTGTGCTGGCGGGATGTCATAGCTTTGCCGGGGACAGCGTCCCGGAACGGGCTGGCAACGGCATTAAGAAAGGTGGCGAAGCCGCTGCCCGGGGTATTGAGAAGGGTGTCGAAGCTACGTCTGACGGTTTAACAACAGCCGGTGAATGGGTGGGTAGGAAGATGCATTCGGGTGATAAAAAATCAGAAAAGGCACCGGAATAAAAATGAAAAAATTCACGTTACTTCAAGGTTTGGTAGCCCCTTTGGATCGCGCTAACGTCGATACGGATGCAATCATTCCGAAGCAGTTCCTCAAATCCATTAAGCGCTCAGGCTTCGGTCCGAATGCGTTCGACGAATGGCGTTATCTGGACCACGGCGAACCGGGCATGGATAATTCAATACGTAAGGTTAATCCCGAATTCGTGCTGAATCAGTCGCGCTATCAGGGCGCGCAGATCCTGCTGACACGCGAGAATTTCGGTTGCGGCTCGTCACGCGAACATGCGCCTTGGGCGCTGGAAGATTACGGTTTTCGCGCCATCATCGCGCCGAGCTTCGCTGATATTTTCTTCAACAACTGTTTCAAGAACGGCCTGTTGCCGATCAAACTGGATTCAGAAAAAATAGACGCGTTGTTCAACGCAGTGGACGCCAGTATCGGTTACAAACTTGCTATCGACCTTGAACGGCAGACTATCACCTCGCCGGACGGCACGGTGTATCCGTTCATCGTTGATGCATTCCGTAAACATTGTCTGCTGAACGGGTTGGACGATATCGGACTGACATTGCAGCATGTGGATGAGATCGCCGCATTCGAGGCTAAACATCACGCTGCGCAACCCTGGCTGTAATTTCGGGAGTGGTAGTGGGTCGCAAGTGGGTTTCCACTTGCCGCTGAGACACAGTGGGCTGCTCCACTTGCTATTTTCCAGTTTTAAGAATTTATTAGGATATCAAAATGAAAATTGCAGTTTTGCCGGGTGACGGCATAGGACCTGAGATCGTGGCGCAAGCTGCAAAAGTACTGGATGTTTTGCGCAGCGACGGTTTGCATATCGAAACCGAGTACGCGGATATCGGCGGTGCGGGTTATGATGCGGCGGGTGATCCGTTCCCGGATGCTACCGAGAAGCTGGTGCAGGAATGTGATGCGGTGTTGCTGGGCGCTGTGGGCGGTTATCAATATGATGCGTTGCCGCGTGCGATGCGCCCCGAGCAAGGCTTGCTTCGTATTCGCAAATGTTTGAATTTATTTGCTAATTTGCGCCCTGCTCTGGTGTATCCTGAACTGGTCAACGCGTCCAGTCTGAAGCCTGAACTGGTGTCGGGCCTGGATATCTTGATTTTGCGCGAACTGACTGGCGATATTTATTTCGGTCAGCCGCGCGGCATTCGTACTCTGGATAACGGCGAACGTCAGGGTTTTGATACGATGCACTACAGCGAGTCGGAGATCCGCCGGGTGGCGCATGTCGGATTCAAGAGCGCGATGAAGCGCAGCTACAAGCTCTGTTCGGTGGATAAGGCCAATGTACTCGATACCAGCATGCTCTGGCGTGAGATCGTCACCGACGTGGCGCTCGAATATCCTGAAGTCGTGCTGTCGCATATGTATGTCGACAACGCGGCGATGCAACTGGTGCGCGCGCCCAAGCAGTTCGATGTGATTCTGACCGGTAATATCTTCGGCGATATCTTGTCTGACGAGGCGTCGATGCTGACCGGTTCCATCGGTATGCTGCCCTCGGCATCCCTCGATGCGAACAACAAGGGACTGTACGAACCTTGTCATGGCTCAGCGCCTGACATCGCAGGCCAGGATATTGCCAATCCGCTGGCGACCATTTTGTCGGTAGCGATGATGATGCGCTACACGTTTGCACGTGAAGATGTCGCAGTGCGTATCGAAAGCGCGGTACGTCACGTGTTGCAGCAGGGACTGCGCACGGGCGATATATTTGAGGCCGGCATGCAGAAGATCGGCTGTGCGGCGATGGGTGATGCGGTGGTCGCAGCGCTCTGAGCTTGTAGCGCCTAGCCTGTAGCTTGTAGCAAAAACGGTTTGGCTACTCGCTACCCGCTTAATTTATTTGATTATTAAGGAATAAGAAACATGAGCAAGCAATACGACGTATGCATCCTGGGCGCGACCGGCGCGGTGGGCGAAGCGATGTTGTCGATACTGGAAGAGCGCAAGTTCCCGGTGCGCAACCTTTATTTGCTAGCCTCCAGCCGCTCGGCAGGTACCGAGATCGTGTTCCGGGGTGAAGAGCATACCGTGCTGGATGTGGAAGGTTTCGATTTTTCCCAGGCGCAGATCGGCCTTTTTTCGGCAGGAGGAAGTGTATCGGAAAAATACGCGCCGATCGCCGCAGCCGCAGGTTGCGTCGTGATCGATAACACCGCGCATTTTCGCTATGACCGCGACATTCCACTGGTGGTGCCGGAAGTAAATCCGCACGCCATCGCGCAATACAAGAATCGCGGCATCATCGCCAATCCTAACTGCTCGACCATCCAGATGATGGTGGCATTGAAGCCGATCAAGGATGCAGTTGGTATCTCGCGCATCAACGTGGCGACCTATCAGGCGGTGTCCGGTACTGGCAAGGAAGCGATCGAGGAGCTGGCGGCTCAAACACGCGCGCTGTTCAGCTCCCAAGACGTGGAAGTCGAGGTGTATCCCAAGCGCATCGCCTTCAACGTGTTGCCGCAGATCGACGTGTTCATGGAAAACGGCTATACCAAGGAAGAGATGAAGATGGTCTGGGAAACCCAGAAGATCATGGAAGATGATTCCATCCAGGTCAACCCGACTGCGGTGCGTGTGCCGGTGTTCTACGGCCATTCCGAAGCGTTGCACATCGAAACCAAAAAGAAAATCTCAGCGGCCGAAGCGCGTGCCTTGCTGGAAAAAGCACCCGGTGTGATTGTGATGGATGAGCATGTGCCGGGCGGCTGGCCGACTGCGGTCGATGCGGCGGGCAAGGATGCGACTTACGTCGGACGAATTCGCGAGGACATCTCACATCCGTTAGGTCTGGATCTTTGGGTGGTGAGCGATAATGTGCGCAAAGGGGCGGCCTTGAATAGTGTGCAAATAGCCGAAATACTGATACAAAAATACCTGAATTAGCTGCCGAATATCTTAATTTGATGTTCGTGATGGCGTGTGTGCTTGTTTTGAACGCTCCTTGATGTTACTTTTGCAACTCCACAAAACAAAGCGAGGCAATTCCGTGCGAAAACCACTGGTGAAACGACCTGACTTACCGATAGCTCCAATAGCTGCACCTGGCCACTCGACGGTTGGAGCGGAGGGTAAACTCATCAATTCTCCTGTGCCTCGCAAGCTGATGTTGCAACTGCTCGGTATCACGGCCGGCCTGACGCTGAGTGCATGGAGTTATGCAGTGGGGTTGGGCGGGATCAATGTGGTTTCCGGTCTGGGGCAGCCGCTGAAAGCGGAAATCGAGTTGGTAGCGGTGAGCAAAACCGACAAGCCTGGTCTGGTCGCACGTCTGGCTTCCCCTGACGCATACAAGGGCGCAGGGCTTGATTACCCGTCCGGTATTAAATACAGCTTTGAAATCAGTAGCCGCGCAAATGGTGAGCCCTATCTGAAGCTCTCCAGCAACCGCGAAATCAACGATCCCTTCGTCAGTTTATTGATTGAGTTGTCCTGGTCATCGGGCAGGTTGATGCGCGAATATACTTTCTTGCTCGATCCGCCGGGTTATGTGGCCGCTCAGCCCGCCGCCGCATCGGTTCAGCCAGTCGCGCCAGAAGTGGTGCAATCTGCGCCGCTCATCACACCAGTCGAAAAGCCGGAACAAATACGTGCGACTGTCAAACAAGAAGAAGGTATTGCCAAGCCGGTTGAACGTCCGGTTGAACGGAACGTTGTAAAACCCGTTGAAAAGCAGGCGCCAAGAATGGTAAGACCGGTGTCAACCG
>JBBRBS010000161.1:0-4871 GCA_038205615.1 Burkholderiales bacterium
CCCCCCGGCAGCTTGCGAATCGCCTTTGTCGCGTCCAGGCCATCCATCACGGGCATGCGTCTGTCCATCCAGATCAGCTGCGGCTGCCAGCTCTGAAACAGCTGCACGCCCTCCTCGCCATTTCCGGCCACTTTAACCGCAAGCCCTATCCTGTTCATCTGCTGGGTCAGCAGCAATTGATTCTCCAACTGGTCTTCGACGATCAGAATGCGCAACACCGGCTGTCCGGGCGCTAAACCGACGATCTCCTCTGTTTTAATTTTTTCCAGGGCTGATATATCTTCAGCCTCGATCTTGTCGACGGGCAGCTCCACCAGAAAGACCGAACCCACACCCTGCGTACTCTTGACACTGATCGTCCCGCCCATCAGTTGCACAAACTGCCGCGTGATCGTCAGTCCCAGCCCGCTTCCCATGTTATCTGCGGCCTGCTTGCCCAGTTGCACGAAGGGTTTAAAAAGTTGCTGCTGATTCTCATCAGAGATGCCGATGCCGGAGTCCTCGATTTCAATCTGCAAGTGATGTTGTGCATCATTTGACTTTAGCCGGAAGCGCACGGTGACGCCGCCTTGCTGAGTGAACTTCACCGCGTTGCCCACCAGGTTGATTAATATCTGGCGCAGGCGCGCCTCGTCGCCCTTGATATAGCGCGGAAAGTTTGACGCCTGATCGATCAGCAGTCGCAGCCCTTTTTCCTGAGCGCGCAACTGCATCATGTCAGCGACATCGCGCACCAGATCGCCGAGATCAAGCGGTGCGCACGCCAGCGCCATCCGACCTGCCTCGATCTTGGCCATTTCCAGCACGTCGTTGATCAGGTTCAGCAGATGTTCGCCGCTGCGGCTGATGATATCGAGATTGTCGCGCTGCGCCTTGGACAGTTGCGTATCCTTGCACAGCAGCCCTGAGAAGCCGAGTATCGCGTTGAGCGGCGTGCGCAATTCGTGGCTCATGTTGGACAGGAACACACTTTTGGCCTTATTCGCCGCCTCGGCTGCATCGCGCGCCAGCACAAGATCGGCCGTGCGCTGCTGCACCTCGTCCTCCAGATGATCCTTGTATAGCCTCAATTCTTCTTCTGCCTGCTTGCGATTGGCATCGAGCTGCGCGAGATTGATCTGCGTTGCCGACAACCAGCCCAGCACACTGTTTTCCATTCCCTGTGCAACCTGAATATCGGTTGAAAAATCTCCGCTGCCAAGACGGGCGATGCGCCCTTGCAGCTCATCCACCGAACAGCCCAGCGTGGCATGCAATGCCCGATAGGCACGCCACATCGTGAATGCCAGCAGCAAACCGAATGCAGCGAGCATCACGCGCACCAGCGTAGCCATGTTCTCGCTGGAATGGACGGCCGCCAGTGTGCGTTGATCCATCATCCGATAGAACTCACTAATCGGCTGCATGATGTGGTACTTGGCCTGATGATAGGAGACATCATTCAGCATCCTGTTTGCCTTGAGGCGATTGGCTTCAGCAACCGGCGTGCTGGATTCGATCAACGCCATTGCTGCAAATTCCGTGCGGGTGAGCAGATCGGAGTTGGCTTTGGATTGTGCGAGTCTTGCAAACTCGCTTTCGGTAAAGCCTGCTTGCTGCATCAGAGCCAATAAAGACGCGCGCTGCCCGCGCGAACGCGGCCGCTGATTGTCAGCCAACACCAGATCCCAGTAGATGTCTCCATATGCGGCCGGGCGAGGTTGCTTTCCATCGCGGATATCGAGAATTTCCTGATAATGCTGTTTATAGACGGGATCGCCTGTCACCGCATAGGTGCGGACCATGCGGGTAAGGTCATCGGATGACTGGCGCAATTCATCGGCCAGCAAAAACGATTGCAGCCGCAATTCGTTTGCACGATCGACCTTTTTTTCGACGTAAGCGTAAAAACCGAAGGTGATGGCAACAACGACAAACACCCCCATTGTCAGCCAGAGGTTGCGCGAAAAATCAGGCACGCGGTTTTTAACACTCATCATCGCATCCTTTTTTGGCTCGTCGTGCACCATCCACGCCCGCTTGCCGGAGTATGTGAATTATGACGCAAATTCAATCTGGAAGCATGCGCAGTTCCAAACTGCCAGACATTCAACTCTGAACCCCTGGCGGAATTTGGAATCTGACTGAAGGCTGTTCGGCATAGTTATGCTATTGCATGACGAATAACGGCCCTTGCCGGAGTGTGTACGTTAAATCGGGAGCGGCGTCTCAGACCGACTGTTTTTTGACGGTTTATTCTTCTTCCGCCTGTTGCTGCATCGCCCACATCAGCGCATACACACCGTTTTGTGCCAGCAATTGGGCATGTCGCCCACGCTCGACGATACTTCCGGCTTCGATTACCAGAATTTCATCGGCTTCCACGACGGTGGACAGGCGGTGAGCGATGATCAGACTGGTGCGATTTTTTGCAATTTCCAGCAATTCAGCCTGTATGGATTTTTCGGTTTTGGTGTCGAGTGCGGAGGTCGCTTCGTCGAGAATCAGAATGGCCGGGTTTTTCAGCAACGTGCGGGCGATCGCGACGCGCTGTTTTTCGCCGCCGGAGAGCTTAAGCCCTCTTTCGCCGACGATTGTTTCCCAGCCTTGCGGCAACGACTCGATAAATTTAAGGATATGCGCAGCGCGGGCAGCATCGATCACCTCATCGCGCGTGGCATCAGGCCTGCCGTAAGCGATGTTGTAATAAATGCTGTCGTTGAATAACACCGTATCCTGCGGCACGACGCCGATGGCCGCACGCAGACTTTCCTGGCTGATCTGTCGTATGTCCTGACCATCTATCCGGATGCAGCCTTCATTGACATCATAAAAACGAAACAGCAAACGCGACAACGTTGATTTTCCGGCGCCGCTGGTCCCCACCACGGCCAGTGTTTTACCGGCCGGAATCGTGAAGCTGACATCATGCAGGATAGGACGGTCGGCATTGTAGGAAAAACTGACATGCTCAAAAGCAACTTCTCCGCCCCGCAAGGACAACTTGCCGGCATCGGGTGCATCTTCAACTTCCCTCGGGCGCAGCAACAGCGTAAACATGCGCTCCACATCCGTGACAGACTGCTTGATCTGGCGGTACATCACCCCCAGAAAACTTAACGGCTGGAACATCTGCAACAGGTAGGCGTTGACCATGACCAGGTCGCCCAGCGTCAGCGTGCCGGCAACCACGCCGTTGGCCGCGCGTATGATCATCAGCGTGACGCCGATCGCGATCGTGCCGGCCTGCGCCGCATTGAGCAGTCCGAGTGAGCGTTGCGATTGCAAGGCGACTTCTTCCCACTGCGCCAGACTGCTGTCGTAACGCGCCGCCTCATAGCGCTCGTTACCGAAATATTTCACCGTTTCATAGTTCAACAGGCTGTCGATGGCGCGCCCATAGGCCTCCGAGTCCAGCGTGTTGGCGCGGCGTACGAACTGGGTGCGCCAGTCGGTAATGGTGACGGTAAAACCGATATAGGCCGCCAGCGTGACCAGCGTGATCATTCCAAACACCCAATCCAGTTGAACGAACAGAATGACGGCCACCATCAGGATTTCCAGCACGGTGGGCGTGATGCGAAACAACAAATAGCCCACCAGGCTCGAGATGGCCTTGGAGCCGCGTTCAATGTCGCGAGTGATGCCGCCTGTCTGACGCTCCAGATGAAAGCGCAACGACAAGGCGTGCAAATGCTCAAACACCACCAGGCTGACGCGACGCATCGCGCGCTGGGTTACCTTGGCAAATACGACATCGCGCAGATCGGCAAAGGTGGTGCTGGAAAAACGCAAAATCCCGTAAGCGATGATCAGGGTCAGCGGCAAAACCAGCGTCGCCTGAGACTTGCCCAGCGAGTCGATGATTTCTTTTAATACCAGCGGGACGGTCACAGATGCCAATTTCGCGCCCAGCAACAGAGCAAGAGAGAGCAAAACCCGTCCGCGAAATTCCCACAAATAAGGAAACAGACGACCGATAGCACGCAAATCCGTTTGCGGCGCAGAGGGGCTGTCGGAAGGATTGAAAGAATGCGGGGCTTGTGACATCGGGTCTGCGGATTTTGTGGATTAGCCCGGGATGTTACCTGAATAACGCAAGCCTGAGCGCCTGCAGGCAGGGAAACAAAATGCGCCAAGCTGCCGTGGGCGACTTTCTTTCAGGTTATTCAGTTAGCCGCAAACAGCCCGTCACCCGGCACAGGCGACTGTTCAAGCCGTTGCATTGTAGAAGCGAATCGAATTGCGCCCTTCCTCTTTGGCTTGATACATCGCAGCATCTGCCCAGTTGAGAATTTCGTCTTGGTCTCTTTCGTGGTTGAAAAATAATGCAACGCCAATGCTGGCGGTGCAGTAATGTTCTACCGTGGTATCAATACCCCCCTCATGCCTGATTTTAAGCAGATAAGGTTTCGCCAGCGCGTTGCGGATCTTTTCTGCCACGATGCGAGCCTGCGCAATGGATTCGGTCATGTCTGCATCCAACTCACTGACGATGACCACAAACTCATCACCACCAAAACGAGCTACGGTGTCCATCTCACGGACACAACGTTTCAGTCGATCGGCAACCTCTACCAGCAGCAAATCTCCAACTACATGGCCATGTGTGTCATTGAGCGGCTTGAAGTTATCAAGATCAAGAAAGATCACTGCGCCATAGCAAGCACGGCGGCGGTTGATTGCGATAGCCTGCGTCAAACGGTCACTGAGTAACCGGCGGTTAGGCAAATTGGTGAGCGAGTCATAAAATGCCAGCTGATGTACTTGCTCTTCCATCCTTTTGCGCTCGGTGATGTCCCGTGTAACGGCCAAATGCACGGTCTTGCCATATTCCTGCATGGGTACAGCATGGGTCTCCAACCATCGACGACCGCCTTTGAGTCCTAAAG
>JBBRBS010000162.1:0-4754 GCA_038205615.1 Burkholderiales bacterium
CCGCCCTTGCCGCCGACCTGCAGCGCGACCATATTCACCAGTTCGCCCGCCTTGACTTTGCCGGTCTGATCAGCCGTGACACCCGCGATCAGGCTTACCTTGCCGTCAACGACTGAAGCCAGCAAAATCACCGCAGACTTCAGCTTATCTTTGAGTTTATCCAGCGTCTCGCGCAATATTGCCGCATCCGCACCCGCCATAAGGGCTGCCAGCACTTTAACGCCGCCGATGTCCTGCGCCTGAGAGATCAACTCATCGCCCTGAACGGACGCGAGTTTAGATTTCAGCGCAGCCAGCTCTTTTTCATAATTCTTAATATTATCAATCAGTTGATAAACCCTGACCGCGACCTCATGAGGCTGAGCCTTCACCGCATCGGCCACCTGACGCAACTGCTGTTCCTGCTGCTGCACTAACGCCAGCGCGCCTTCGCCCGTCACCGCCTCGATGCGCCGTACGCCTGAAGCGACGCCGCTCTCCGCTACAATCTTGAACAGGCCGATATCACCGGTGCGCTTCACATGCGTGCCGCCGCACAGCTCGATCGACGAGCCGATATTGAGCACCCGCACTTCGTCGCCGTATTTCTCGCCGAACAACATCATCGCGCCGGTCTGCTGCGCATCATTGATGCCCATCACGCGCGACTGGGTCGCCGCATTGCTCAGGACCTCGGCATTCACGATGGATTCAATCTTGAGTATTTCGGCATCCGTCATCGGCTGACTGTGCACGAAGTCGAAGCGCGTCTTATCATGATCGACCTGCGATCCTTTTTGCTGAACATGCGTACCCAACACTTCCCTTAACGCCTTGTGCATCAGGTGTGTGACGGAGTGGTTGCGCTCGGTGGCCTGGCGGGCCGCCATATTCACGCGAGCCTGTACGCTATTGCCAACCGTCAGCGTGCCGGTTTTCAGCACACCGTGATGACCGAACACCGTCGCCTGAATCTTCTGCGTATCTTCCACAGCGAAAATACCATGCACGCTGCGCATCTCACCGCTGTCGCCGACCTGACCACCAGACTCGGCATAAAAAGGCGTGTCATCCAGCACCACAACACCCGTATCGCCCTCGTTGAGCTCATTGACGGGGACACCATCCTTATACAGCGCCAGCACACAGCCCTTGTGTTCGAGCAACTCGTAACCGTGAAAAGTCGTCGCAGGCCCCGTGTATTCGAGATTCGCCGCCATTTTAAACTTGCCGGCCGCGCGCGCCTGTTGCTTTTGCTGCGCCATCGCCGCATCGAAAGCGGCCACATCAACCGTCACACCATGCTCGCGGCACACATCAGCGGTGAGATCGACCGGAAAGCCGAACGTGTCGTGCAGTTTGAATGCGGTCTCGCCGTTGAAGACATTGCAGCCTGCCTTATCCATATCGGCCAGTTCGGCATCGAGTATCGCCATGCCGTTTTCAATCGTGGCGAAGAAGCGCTCCTCTTCGAGCTTGAGTATGCCTTTTACACTCACTTGCGCTGCGGCAAGCTCCGGGTAAGCAACCCCCATCTGCTCGACCAGATCGGGCACCATCTTGTAGAAAAATGCCTCTCGTGCGCCCAGCTTGTAGCCATGGCGGATCGCACGGCGGATGATGCGGCGCAGCACAAACCCGCGACCTTCATTACCAGGAATCACGCCATCCGAGATCAAAAATGAGCAGGCGCGGATGTGGTCGGCCAGCACTTTAAGCGAAGGCGAATCCAGATCGGCACAGCGGGTTTCGCGCGCAGCCGCGGCAATCAGCGCCTGAAACAGATCGATCTCGTAGTTGGCATGCACATGCTGCAACACGGCTGAGATGCGCTCAAGACCCATGCCCGTATCCACGGAAGGCTTAGGCAGCGGATGCATCACGCCGGCTTCGTCGCGGTTGAACTGCATGAATACATTGTTCCAGATTTCGATGTAGCGGTCGCCGTCTTCTTCAGGCGTTCCCGGCAAGCCGCCCGGAATATGCTCGCCGTGATCGTAAAATATCTCGGTGCAGGGGCCGCAAGGGCCGGTATCGCCCATCATCCAGAAGTTGTCCGACGCATAGCGCGCGCCTTTATTGTCGCCGATCCGAATCACGCGAGCTGGTGCCAGGCCCATCTCTTTGGTCCAGATGTCGTAGGCTTCGTCGTCCTCGGCATATACAGTGACGTAAAGACGGTCTTTAGGGAGCTTGAAAACTTCAGTCAGCAACTCCCACGCGTAGGCTATCGCATCACGTTTGAAGTAGTCGCCGAAGCTGAAATTGCCCAGCATCTCGAAGAAGGTGTGATGGCGCGCGGTGTAACCGACGTTTTCCAGATCGTTGTGCTTGCCGCCGGCTCTCACGCATTTTTGCGACGAGGTCGCGCGGGTATAGGGTCGCTTGTCGAAGCCCAGGAACACGTCCTTGAACTGGTTCATGCCGGCGTTGGTAAACAACAGCGTCGGATCTTCGTGCGGCACCAGCGAACTGGAAGGGACGACGGTATGGCCTTTTGAGGCGAAGTAATCCAGGAATTTCTGGCGGATTTCACTGCTTTTCATCGATACACCTGCTCGAATTGGTATGACCCGCAATCATACCATTGCTGCTCCGTCCGCGCTTTACTGGCGCACGAGGCCAGGAAGGTTCGTGTTAAAAAATTTATGCGAACAAATAAACAGAATCAGGGAAATACGCGGGGAAATTGCGAGTCAATCCGAAGCATCAGAGGTTCGCAACACCTTGAAAATCACGTCAAGAGAGAAGCCACGAGATTGAAGAAAGCGCATCTGACGCGCTTTTTCCTTGGCGTCAGCCGGCGGCGAGCCGAACTTTCTTTGCCACACATCGCGTGCCGTCGCCAGTTCGGAGTCTTTCAGTTCAGGCAAAGCCTGCTCGATCAGCTCGTCAGACAGCCCCTTCTGGCGCATTTCATGCGTGATGCGCTGCGTGCCGAAACGAGGCCGTCTGGCATGCAGCAGCTGCGTGGCCGCGCGTTCATCCGACAACCAGCCGCTGGCCGTCAGATTATCCAATAATGCTTCTAAATCAATTGTTTGCAACTGCTCAAAATCATCTTCAATTTGAGCATACGGGCGCAGCTTGGCCGCCAGTTCAGTGCGGCTGTATTCGCGGCGCGCCAGACACTGCAAGGCGCGCGTGCGAAGACTGGGTTCAGGCCTTTTCTTCACCGGCTTGACTGGCCAGGAGTTTTTCGGCGGCCTTTGCCTTGGCAGCCGCTTTCGGTGACTCACCGCCCTCGATCAGTGCCACACCTACGATCGTGCGGATCTTGTTCTCGATTTCGTGCGCCATTTCCGGGCGCGAACGCAATAATTCGCGCACATTGTCTTTACCCTGACCGATCTTTTCTCCGTTGTAGCTGTACCAGGAACCGGCTTTTTCGATCAGCTTGTGTAGCACACCCAGATCGATGATTTCGCCTTCGCGCGAGGTGCCCTCGCCGTACAGAATATCGAACAGAGCTTCCTTGAACGGCGGCGCGACCTTGTTCTTCACAACCTTGACGCGCGTCTCGTTGCCGATCACTTCGTCGCCCTTCTTGATTGCGCCGATGCGGCGGATATCCAGGCGAACCGAGGCGTAGAACTTGAGCGCATTGCCGCCGGTGGTCGTTTCAGGGTTGCCGAACATCACGCCGATTTTCATGCGCAACTGGTTGATGAAAATCACCAGCGTGTTGGAACGCTTGATGTTTGCGGTCAGCTTGCGTAAGGCCTGCGACATCAGACGGGCGTGCAGCCCCATCTGCGCATCGCCCATTTCGCCTTCGATTTCAGCCTTTGGCGTCAATGCGGCGACCGAGTCGATCACCACCACATCCACTGATGCGGAACGCACCAGCATATCGGTGATCTCCAGCGCCTGTTCGCCGTTGTCCGGCTGCGAGATCAGCAGGTCCTCAACCTTGACGCCGAGCTTCTGGGCATATTGCGGATCGAGCGCGTGTTCCGCGTCGATGAAAGCCGCCGTGCCGCCCAATTTCTGCATTTCAGCGATGACTTGCAAGGCCAGCGTGGTCTTGCCTGAGGATTCAGGTCCGTAAATTTCGATGACGCGGCCGCGAGGCAATCCGCCTACGCCCAGCGCGATGTCCAGCCCAAGAGAACCGGTAGACACCACCTGTATGTCCTGCGCGACTTCGTTTTCACCGAGGCGCATGATCGAACCCTTGCCGAATTGCTTTTCGATCTGGCTCAGTGCCGCTGCGAGTGCCTTGCTTTTATTCTCATCCATCGTGATTCCCTTCAAAAATTGTGCGCAGATTATGGCATACCAATTCGCTTATGAACAGAACGATCGTTCTTTTTTATATGATTATGCGGTTTCGGTTCGCTGCCTGAGCATGTCGATCACACCCTGAAGTGCGATGCGCACTGCCTGTGCGCGAATTTCAGCACGATTACCAATTAACAGATTTCGTTGCGAATGCGTATGAATAACCGAATTTTTCACACCCCAGGCAAACCACACGGTGCCGACCGGTTTGTCCGGTGTTCCGCCATCGGGTCCTGCGATACCGCTGACGGACACAGCCACCTGCGCAGTGCTGTGGGTCAGCGCACCCGACACCATCTCGCGGACGACAGCCTCCGATACGGCGCCGTATTGCGCGAGAGTCGCCCCTTCCACGCCCAGCATCTGCTGTTTGGAGAGATTGGAGTACGTCACAAAACCTCGCTCAAACCACACGGAACTACCCGGCAGGTCGGTAATTGCCTGTGCAACCCCGCCGCCGGTACAGGATTCGGCTGTCGCCAGCATCAAGC
>JBBRBS010000163.1:0-4742 GCA_038205615.1 Burkholderiales bacterium
GGTGTAATGATTCGACCCAGCCATGGCCGTAACTTTCCGCCAGAGTTAAACCCGTGTAATCGACCCATTGCTGGTTTAAATAGATCGTTCTGCCGCAAGGGTTACTGATCCACACTATCTGTGGCATCGCATCAGTCAACGTGCGGAATTGCTGTTCGCTTTCGCGCAGCGCGTCCTTAGCCAGCACGCTTTCGCTGATGTCGGTGAGCACGATGCGCACCGAGGTATCGCCATCCTCATTCTTCATGCACAGGCTGTCCAGTTTTGCATGGAAGTGTGAGGCGCTGCCGCGTCGAAGTATGAATTCACCACTTTGTTTGTTGTTTTTCAGCACCGACAGGAAATGATGATGCCAGCGGTCGCTGTCCGCAGAGGTGATAAACGAAGCGAAACGGCTATGCACCAGTTTGCCGCGTTCCACACCGAGTAACGCGGCGCCGGTCAGATTGGCTTCGGTTATGATGCACTGGCGGTCGAGGGTGAGATAACCTACAGGTGAAAAATCATAGAAATCGACATAGCAACCTCGTGACTTCTCAAGCTGAAGTTGCGACTGTCGCAATTGCTCGTTTTGCATCTCCAGTTCGATCTGATAAGTCTGGAGTTCTTCCAGCAGTTCCACGGCAGATTGTGGCGTCGGTTCTTGTCGCACCCCGGTGTGCGGAGCGTCTTGCTCGCCTGATTTCCTGTTCAAGTTATCTCTTCCACTTTTAGTTCAGAGCCGGCCCGGAAAAATGCAAAGCATGATGCTTCAATGATTTTATACCGCTGTACTGTCACTACAGTCGCAACGTGGTTAATTCTATCAGGCTTGTGGCGTTGTGCATCACTTTTAGCAGCGGTCACGCCGCGATGCCGCCGGCAGCGTTGCTGGTGTAGAATACAACGCGTTTGACGCCGTTGAAGCCAGCTTCATGCAGTCAGCTTATGATGATACCGGTCGATAACAGCTTATATTTAATTCTGGTTAATCATGCCCGTAAAAAAAATTGGTCGTTTTGAAATATTGAGAGAGCTGGGCCAGGGAGGGCAGGGTGCCGTCTATCTGGCGCACGACTCGCAGCTTGACCGTCAGGTCGCCATCAAGACCTTGCGCAGCAACAAGATTGAACATTTGGCTCACGAGGCCCATATCGTCAGCCGGCTGCAACATCCGAACATCATTGCGTTGTATGACTCGGGAGAGCATCAGGGCACGCCTTATCTGGTTTATGCCTATGTTGAAGGAAAGACCCTCGCTCAGTTGTTGCATGAAGATAAGACCTTGCCGTTTGTGCGTGCCGCGGAAATCGCCTGCGGTGTGCTGGAAGGCTTAGCTTATGCGCATGCACAGGGCGTATCGCATCTGGATATTAAACCTGCCAATGTGATGATCTCCGTGAGCGGAGTGCCGATGGTGATGGATTTCGGGCTGGCTCGTGCAAGTGACGATCAGGAGCTGGATCATGACCCCTCGTTAAGCGGCACCCCCCGTTATATGGCGCCCGAAGTAATTTCCGGAAAACGGATTGATTTCATGGCCGACATCTATTCCGTCGGCACGATGCTCTATGAAATGGTGACAGGGGAGTTTGCCGTCAGCGGCGATAACCTGGCCGAGGTTCTGCATAGTACGTCGCATGAGAGTGTCGCGGCACCATCGAGTCACAATGAGCGGGTGGACGAAAAGCTCGAAGCCATTATCTTAAAGGCGATAGCGAAAAATTCAGAAGAGCGCTTTTCGAGCGCCTCTGTGATGAAGCAGGCCTTGCAGGATTATCTGGGTGAGACGCGGGAGGCGCTCAGCGCACAGGCTGGTGCGCACAGTACACTGGAATTTTTACTTCGCCGCATGCGCAGCAAGAGTGATTTTCCGGCCCTCACCAATATCATCTCGGAAATCAATCAGATCGTCTCATCTGAGTCGGAAGGCAGTAGCAAGCTGGCGCGCACGATTCTGCAGGATTTCGCCCTGACCAGCAAACTGCTGAAACTGGTCAACACGGCATCGTACGGACAGTTTGGCGGGACGATCAACACCATTTCCAAAGCGGTGGTGATTTTAGGGTTTGAGACGGTTCGCAATATTGCGATGTCGCTGATCCTGATGGAATTCCTGCAAAACAAGGCTCAGGCGGTGCAACTGAAGGATGAGGTGGTGCAGGCTATTTTCTCAGGTATTGTGGCCGCTCAGCTGTCAGTCGGACACAATATTCGAGATGCCGAAGAGGTGATGGTCTGTTCCATGTTCCATAATCTGGGCAGGATGCTGGCAACTTATTATTTCTTCGATGAAAGTCAGGACATTTCCAGGCTTGTCGAGCAGGGCGAGAGCGAGGTTCAGGCCGCCATGGAAGTATTGGGTCTTCCCTATTCTGAATTGGGCTTGGCTGTGGCGCGCAGCTGGAATTTTCCGCCGCGCTTGCTGGCCGGGATGCGAAAACTGTCCGCTGGAAAAGTTGGCCCATCCGTCGGGGATATGGATTATTTAACGGTGACGATCAATCTGGCCCATGAATTGTGCGAGATTGCAGCATCCAGTACGGTACAGAATAAACATCAGTCGCTGGTCAATCTTTCCAAACGCTATGAGAGTGCCACCCGCGTTTCAGAGCGAGAATTGTCTGCTGCGATTGAAGTGGGTATCAATGAACTGAGCCAGCGATCCGCCGTGCTGAATATCAGCACCAGCAAGAGTCCGTTATTGGCCCGTGTGCGCAAGTGGTGTGGCAATGCGCAGGTCAGTGAACCGGCGAAGAAGAGCAATGAGTTTGATGAAATCACGAATCTGGATCTGGCCGCTGAAAAGGAGTCAGCTGATTCACGCCCGCATAATCCTGAGGCCATTCTGGGTGCGGGCATTCAGGACGTGACGGCATCACTGGTCAGCGATTTCAACCTGAACGATGTATTGCAAATGGTGTTGGAGACGATTTATCGCGGCATCGGATTCAACCGCGCGATCATCCTGACGAGGGATAACAAACAGAATTCCATGGTTGCCAAGTTCGGGTTTGGTCATGGCGTCGAAGCGTTGATTCCCGGATTCCGTTTCCCGCTGCCTTTTGTGCCTGACGTATTTCATTTGTCGATTGAAAAAGGTCTGGATATCGCGATCGAGAATATCAACGCGCCGAATATCGCCGACAAAATTCCTGCCTGGTATCGAACCACGATCAATGCGCCGTGTTTCATTCTGTTGCCGGTCATGTTAAAAGGCAAGGCGATCGGGATGTTTTATGCCGATATGCTTGAAGCCAACAGCCTTAAAGTCTCGCAACACCAGCTGTCGTTGCTGCGTACGTTGCGTAATCAGGCCGTGCTTGCAATCAAGCAGAAGTTTTGATGATCCGGTGATTAAGTTTTTTCCACTCTGGTTGTTGGTTTTGCTGCTGGGTGCTTGTGCCGCACCGCCGCTAAAGTACAAGGATGTGGCTCCACCTGCGGCGATCTACGTCGCCCCTGTCGAATCTGATCGGCCAGTCGTCGCGTTGGCACTGGGCAGTGGCGGAGATCGCGGATTCGCGCATATCGGCGTGATCAAGGTGCTGGAAGAAAACGGGATTAAAGTGGATATCGTGCTGGGCACCAGTGCTGGCAGCGTGGTGGGCGCGTTGTATGCCGGCGGCTACAATGGCGATGCGCTTGAGAAATTGGCGCTTGAAATGGACAGGGAGAAGCTGAAGGATTTTGACTTCTCCAGACGTGGCTATGTGCGCGGTGAGCAGTTGCAGGATTTTATCAATCAGTCGCTGAACAACCGTTCCATTGAGCAGCTGGACAAACCATTCGTTGCGATCGCCACCCAGCTTGGCAGCGGCAAGACCGTTGCTTTCAACCGGGGTAATGTCGGCATGGCCGTGCGCGCGTCCAGCAGCATACCCGGCGTATTTTATCCTGTGATGATCGACGGCTTGGAATATGTGGACGGTGACCTTAAAAAACCTGTTCCTGTCACGGTGGCGCGGGAAATGGGTGCGGACTTTATCATCGCCGTGGATATTTCGCAGCAGCCGAAAGACACCCTGCCGCTGAATGACATTATCGACATCCTGAAACAAAGCCTGCGCATCATGCGTCAGTCCATTTTGTCGCAGGAACTTGCATCCGCGCAGATCGTGATTCGGCCCGAGATTGGCCCGACACCGGAGATCGATGCGACAAGTAAGCTGCACCTGATCAAGGCGGGTGAGGAAGCGGCTACCGCGGCCTTGCCGATGATACGCGAATGGCTGGAAAAGATTGCTGCAGAAAAGGCGCTGGTGCGCGCCGCGCCATGAAGGTTTGTTTTCGGTTTGCTGAATCCTGACTTGGCCATGAGTATCTATTGCAAAGAGCTAGCCTACCTGACTGATGCCGCGAGCTACTATGCCGCGATCGCTGACCTGCCTTACGCTGTGTGGCTGGACAGCGGCGGTATGGCGCGTTTCGATATTCTGACCGCCGCGCCGCATCGAACGCTGGTGCTGGATGATGTGTCTGAATTCAGCGATCCATTCGCTTTGATTCGCAGTGAACTGGGTGAGTGCATTGCGCCTGTTGAGAACGTGCCGTTTGCCGGTGGCGCGCTGGGATACTGGAGCTATGACCTGGCACGTAGCATGATGTGCATGCACAACGGGCATGACAAGGAGGCTGCACATCTTCCTTGCATGGTCATCGGTATTTACGACTGGGCGCTCGTGCTCTTTCAGGTGACGCTTGCGCAAGCGGATCGACTTGGGCGTGATTTCAACCAGCTCGTCGTCCTCAATGAATTCCAC
>JBBRBS010000164.1:0-4658 GCA_038205615.1 Burkholderiales bacterium
GCTGGGTGTGCCGGGATGGACGGCAGACAACAACTGCGCTGCGTATTACGACAACACTGATTACTTTCGTACAGGCCGCCGGCGATGAATCCTGAAGCTCTGCAACTGCTGACAACCCGTGTCATGCCTTACGGAAAATACAAGGGACGGGTCATTGCCGACTTGCCCGGCCATTATCTCAACTGGTTCGCGCGCGAGGGTTTTCCGTCAGGCGAACTCGGCAGCCTGCTGGCGCTGATGCAGGAACTGGATCACAACGGACTTTCATCTTTGCTCGATCCGCTGCGAAAATGTTAATGTGAAATTCGCGCAGCGCTTCGTTATTCATTTACCTTCTCGTACGTGTTCGGGTGAGGGAGCCGGTCTGTTTCACAAACACGGGCCGCGTCCAACCTGAAGGCGGTACAATGGCCGCTGACTGACCTCTAAGGCGGCGAAAGCGTGCCTACAATTGGGGAATGAGTATGCGTGGTGGTATTTTTCGTAGTGTTCGGACCTCGCTGGTAGCGATCGCCATCGTCGGCATTGCCGCAGCGCTCGTATCGACTATTTTTTTCACTCAGGATAATTTGCACTGGACTGCCTTTCTGACCGGCATTCTGGTTGCATCCGTGCTTGCCGAAGCGGTGCGCGCCTCCCGCTCGGAATGGGTGTTGATGCGTCGTACGGCGCAATTATCCGCAATGAGGGAAAAGTTCGAGCTTGAGTCGGGTTTGCGCAGGGACGCCGAGAAAAAGATCAACGATGACCGGTTGAGATTGCGTCTGATCGACGAAACCTTGTCGACGATGATCGTGCTGATTGATTCCGACGGGCTGTGCCGGTATCACAACCGCGCCTTTCGTGAGTGGTTGCATCTGAGAGCTGAATTGATCGACGGCCGGCATATGCGGGAATTGTTCGGTTCCCGTGCCTATGCGGGAATCGCGACCGCTGTCCGGCAGTCTCTGGACGGACAGTCTCTGCATTATGAGTTCTTTCAGGAAATGCCCGGTGGGGCCGTCTATCGGCTGTCGGTGGAGCATGTTCCTCAATTCGACGCCGCCGGCAAGACGACCGGATTTTATTTTCTGGCTGAAGACATCACCAAGCGCGGCGATCTGCCGCTGTCCGACAAGTCTGAATCCCGGGAACATGCGACGGGTGCAGCGCCCAGCGGGCGCGCCGATCAGGAGATGTTCCTGGATGTTTTCTCCGAGCAGCTCAGCGGGCGGCCTGATGCGGGAAAACAGTTCATTGCAGCCATTCAGGGTGGTGAATTTCAACTGTACTGCCAGCTGATCTCGCCTCTGCCTGTGGCGTCCGGCAATATCGCCCATTATGAGATATTGATCAGGATGGTGGAGGAAGAAGGCAGCATGATGCCACCGGGCGCTTTTTTTCCGCTGGCCGAGAAAAATGGATTAATGCCTTATCTGGATCGCTGGGTGGTTGGGCATGTTCTGGAATGGGCGGCCAATCAACCGGGACGCGACACCGATTCGACATTTTTCATCAACGTGGCCGCAGCGACAATAGGCGATCCGGAATTTCCCGGTTTTCTGCAAAGCACACTGGGCGAATTCGGGATGCCCGGTTCTGCGCTGTGCTTTGAAGTATCTGAAGCGGATCTGGCGATACGAAGTAACAGCGCAGCGGAGTTCATCCGCCAGGTAAGAGGCTGCGGCTGCTGGGTTGCACTGAGCGGCTTTGGCAGGAATATGACTTTATTCGATCAGATACGTGGTTTTCAGGTGGACTTTCTGAAAATAGATGGCAGCACGATAATCAACATGCTCAATAATCCCGTTGATCTGGCCAAGGTGGTTTCCATCGACCGGGTCGCCAAAAAAATCGGCGTAAAAACGGTTGCAGAGCTGGTCGAAAGCGACGAGATTGTCGAAAAACTTGGCGAAATCGGCATCGATTTTGCTCAGGGATTCGGTATTTCCCGTCCGCGCCGACTGGGTGAGTGATTGAATTTGTCGTTCTTTTAACCTGATATCAGGCTGAACAGATGAACTGGAAAACAGGCTTAGGTCAACCCGGCGTGTCGTCTGTCTTGGTGGCGGCGTTGTTGTTCGGTGCGGGAACGCCGCTGGCAAAATGGCTGCTCGATGCCGTGAGTCCGTGGCTATTGGCAGGCTTGCTCTATCTCGGTTCAGGTGTGGGCCTGACACTTTATCGTCGCCTGATTCATGCGCCTGCCGCTCACCTTACATTGCATGAGATGTTCTGGTTCACCGGTGCTATTCTGGCGGGCGGTATCGTAGCTCCCGTGCTGTTGATGGTCGGGCTGACTGGTATGCCGGCATCCGGCGCATCACTGTTGCTCAATGCCGAAGGCGTATTCACCGCACTGCTGGCCTGGTTCGTTTTCAAGGAGAACCTTGATCGGCGTATCGCGCTTGGGATGGGCGCCATTCTGGCGGGTGCGCTCATTTTAAGCTGGGCGGGCGAAGCACGCTTCTCGGGAATGGGGCCGATGTTGGCTGTTCTGGGTGCATGCCTCGCCTGGGGGATCGACAACAATCTGACTCGCAAGATGGCGCTTCACGACGCCACCTGGATTGCCTCGGTGAAAGGACTGGTGTCCGGTACGGTGAATTTGATTCTGGCCGTCTCGCTGGGGACATCCATGCCAGCACTGCCGAATTTAGCGGGTGCGATGTGGGTGGGGTTTTTTGCTTACGGGGTGAGTCTGGCCTTGTTCGTGGTGGGCCTGCGCCATCTTGGCACAGCGCGCACAGGCGCTTACTTCTCGGTCGCACCGTTTTTCGGTGCGATTCTGGCCGTTCTGATGGGGGATGCCGTGACGATACCCTTGTGCCTTGCCGGAATGCTGATGGCGCTGGGCACTTGGCTGCATCTGACCGAGCATCACGAACACGAGCATACCCATGCGCAGATGAGGCACGATCACGAACACATTCATGACGAACACCACCAGCATGAGCACGAGGCCATGCCAGGTGTCGTGCCAGGTGACCTATCTGCTGTCTCGCATCAACATTTACACCGGCATCAACCGCTGGTGCACACGCATGCGCATTTTCCGGACGCTCATCACCGGCACGATCATTAAGGGCGCTGTCCTGCAAAGACGGTATGCCTGTAGCTTAATTTTGCTGCTATTCTGACGGCACGGAGGGAGAATGATGGAAAATTACAGTTACTGGTTATTGCTGGCATTGGTGCTGCTGGGCCTGGAAATGGCAACGGGTACGTTCTACCTTTTGATGTTGTCGATTGCGATGGCTGCGGGAGGTGTGGCAGCCATGCTGGCTCTGAGCGTGGTATGGCAGCTGATTTTTTGCGCGTTTGCGGTGATGTCGGGTACGCTGGTCTTGCGGCGCTGGAAAAAGGGTCAGGTTGATGAAGTGGCCGGTGCAAGTCTGGATGTCGGACAGCCTGTGCAAGTATTGATGTGGCATGAAAATGGTTCCGCACGGGTTATGTATCGGGGGGCTGAGTGGGATGCGGAGCCTGAGTCTGCCGATATGCCGCGCGACGGCACGTTTTATATCAAAGCGGTACGTGGTTCCAGTCTGATCCTCACGCATCGTAAACCGTAATATCCAAGGAGGAAATATGGAAGTCTCACTGTTTATACTGGTCGCAGCCATCATCTTTGTGGTCAAGGCGCTCAAGGTAGTGCCACAGCAAAACTCATGGGTGGTTGAGCGTTTGGGTAAATTTCATGCGGCGTTGTTGCCGGGCCTGAATATCGTCATTCCGTTTATCGACCGGATCGCCTACAAGCACATGCTCAAGGAAGTGCCGCTCGATGTGCCAAGCCAGGTCTGTATTACCCGTGACAACACGCAATTGCAGGTGGATGGCATTCTGTACTTTCAGGTGACCGATCCCAGACTGGCGTCCTATGGCACCAGTAACTACATCATGGCGATCACCCAGCTGGCCCAGACGACACTGCGTTCGGTCATTGGCAAGATGGAGCTGGACAAAACTTTTGAAGAGCGTGACGACATCAACCGCGCCGTGGTTGCCGCCCTCGATGAGGCCGCGACCAGCTGGGGTGTCAAGGTGTTGCGTTACGAGATCAAGGATCTGACGCCGCCCAAGGAAATTCTCCACGCGATGCAGGCGCAGATCACCGCCGAGCGCGAGAAGCGCGCCCTGATTGCCGCGTCTGAAGGGCGCAAGCAGGAGCAGATCAACATCGCCACCGGCGAACGAGAAGCGTTTATTCAGCGTTCAGAAGGTGAGAAACAGTCTGCCATCAATCGCGCACAGGGTGAAGCCGAGGCAATCAAGGCGGTAGCGGCCGCGACCGCACAGGCAATTTTTCAGGTAGCGCAAGCCATCCAGTCACCCGGCGGCATGGATGCGGTTAACCTCAAGGTCGCGGAAAAATATGTCGAAGCGTTCGGCAACGTCGCCAAGGCTGGCAACACACTGATTCTGCCGACTAATCTGGCGGACATGGGCGCTATGGTCGCAACGGCGATGAGCATCGTGAAAACACAGAAATAAGACGCGCGGTTGATACTGAATCCGGCGACGACCAATCTTTCGACACGCCCGCTATGCGGGCTGCTGCTGAAGGACTTAACCGTCGACTAAGCTGGCAAGTCGCAGGTTTTTCAGGGCGAACGGTTTATTCACCCATGTGGAGATAGCTAAAAATACCGTTCATATCGAACTATTGCTCAGGG
>JBBRBS010000165.1:0-4655 GCA_038205615.1 Burkholderiales bacterium
AAAAACTGTTAGCCAAGGCTAAGGGTTATCGTGGTCGCCGCAAGAATGTATACCGTGTAGCCAAGCAAGCTGTGATGAAAGCAGGGCAATATGCCTACCGCGATCGTCGTCAGAAAAAGCGTCAGTTCCGCACATTGTGGATTGCACGTATCAATGCAGCCGCACGTGAATTCGGCATGCCGTACAGTGTATTCATGAATGGCCTGAAGAAAGCGGACATTCAAGTGGATCGTAAGGTCTTGTCTGATATTGCTATTTTCGATAAGGCAGCATTTGCCCATTTCGTTGAGCAAGCTAAGGCTAGTCTCGCTGTATAGTTAAGCCTCGCAGTCTGCATTTGACTGCGTAATTAAAAAGGGGGCTATTCGCCCCCTTTTTCGTTGTGTAATGGTGTACTTATGGAAGAACTTCAACAAATTCTCGATCAGGCTCTACAGCAGTTCGCTCTCATCAGCGATGAGGCTGAGTTAGAGCAGGTCAAAGCTAAATATCTGGGTAAAGAAGGCTCGCTGACGGCGTTGCTCAAAGGTCTGGGTAAGCTCTCGAATGATGAGCGTCCTGCTGCGGGTGCGCGCATCAATGTGGTCAAACAGGCGATTGAAGCCGCGCTCCAAAAGCGCCGTGATGCGCTGTCGCAGGCAAAGCTCGAAGCACGCCTGGCAGCCGAATCGCTGGATGTAACTCTGCCCGGGCGTGGTATCAGTTGCGGCGGTTTGCATCCGGTCACGCGCACGCTCGAACGCATCGAGCATCTGTTTCATTCGCTGGGTTTTGCCGTTTCAGCCGGCCCTGAAATCGAACACGATTTCTACAACTTCACCGCGCTGAATATCCCGGAGAATCATCCGGCGCGCGCGATGCACGACACGTTTTACATTGATCCTGAGCATGTGTTGCGCACGCACACGTCACCCGTTCAGGTGCGCTACATGGAAAGCAATCAGCCTCCGCTGAAGATCATCTCGCCGGGGCGTGTTTACCGTGTCGATTCCGATGCAACTCATTCTCCGATGTTTCATCAGGTTGAGGGCTTATGGGTCGATGAGCACGTAAGTTTCGCCAATCTGAAGGGCGTCGTGCAGGATTTTCTGCAACGATTCTTCGAACAGGATGACTTGCAGGTGCGTTTCAGGCCTTCGTTCTTTCCTTTTACCGAGCCTTCGGCTGAAATGGACATGAGCTGGCGCGGCGGATGGCTGGAAGTCGGCGGCTGCGGCATGGTGCATCCGAATGTGTTGAAACACGTAAACATCGACAGCGAGAAGTATCTCGGCTTCGCATTTGGTCTGGGCGTGGAGCGTCTGGCGATGCTGCGCTACGGCGTGAACGATTTGCGCCAGTTCTATGAGAGCGATCTGCGCTTCCTCAAGCAATTTAATTAAGAATATCGCGATGAAATTTTCTGAGAACTGGTTAAGAACCTGGGTTAATCCCGACCTGACAAGCGATGAGCTGGGTCATGTTTTGACGATGGCGGGCCTCGAGGTTGAGGACTTGGCGCCAGTAGCGGCCGCGTTCAACAACGTGGTAGTCGCCGAAGTGTTGTCGGTTGAAAAGCATCCCGATGCGGATCGTCTGAACGTCTGTCAGGTGAATGTGGGCGAGGCCGAGCCGCTGACGATTGTGTGTGGCGCAGCTAACGTGGCGGTCGGTATCAAGATACCCTGTGCACGTATCGGTGCAGTGCTGCCTGGTGACTTCAAGATCAAGCAGGCCAAGGTGCGTGGTATTGCCTCGTTTGGCATGTTGTGTTCAGCAGTTGAGCTGGGGCTGGCTACCGAGAGCGACGGGCTGTGGTTGCTGCCGGACGATGCGCCCGTCGGTCAGACGGTTCGCGAGTATCTCGATCTGGACGACAAGCTGTTTACCCTGAAATTGACGCCTAATCGCAGCGACTGTTCCGGCATGAAGGGCGTCGCGCGCGAAGTCGCGGCATTGACCGGCAGTCAATTGCAGCCAGTCGCGATAATGGCGCGGCCTGTCACCCTCGTCGAACAATTGCAGGTTGTGGTTGAAGATAAAGAGGCTTGTCCGCTTTACTGTGGGCGCCTGGTTCGCGAGGTGAATGCGAAGGCTCAGACTCCGGTCTGGATGCAGCGTCGCCTGGAACGCAGCGGACTGCGCCTGATCAACGTTGTGGTGGATATCACCAACTACGTGATGATGGAACAGGGCCAGCCGATGCATGCTTTTGATGCGGAAAAGCTCACAGGTGGCATCACGGTGCGTCCTGCCAGTCAGGATGAAGCGCTGACCTTGCTGGGCGGTCAGGCGATTGTTATGGATAAAGACGTGCTGGTGATCGCGGATGATGCGCGCGCGCTGGCATTGGCGGGGGTCATGGGAGGGGCGGACAGCGGCGTTGACGTCAGTACGCAAAGCGTGTTTCTGGAAGCGGCCTTTTTCCATCCCGATGCGATCGCCGGTCGTGCGCGGCGTTTTGGTCTGGCAACGGATTCTTCGTTCCGTTTCGAGCGCGGTGTGGATTTCGCAGCAACCCGTATGGCATTGGAACGTGCCACGCAATTGCTGCTTGAAATCTGCGGCGGCCGTGTCGGGGAGATCACCGAGGTTTGTGGTGAAATGCCTGTGCGTTCGGCGATTATCTTGCGTGTCTCGCGTGTCGCGCGAGTGCTGGGTGTGGCGCTGGATGGCGATATAATATCCAGTATATTCAAACGATTGCAATTTGAATATACAGTCAGCGGCGATGACTTTAACGTGCTGCCACCCAGCTTCCGCTTCGATTTATCTATCGAGTCAGACTTGATCGAAGAAATCGCCCGTCTGTATGGTTACGACAATATTCCGGCATCAGCGCCACAAGCCGCGTTGACCATGTTGCCGTACAGCGAATCACAGCGCCCATTGGCGCGTATCCAGCAAACGCTGGTCTCGCGCGACTATCAGGAAATCGTGAGCTACGCTTTTGTCGAAGAGCAGGTCGAACGGGACCTGTGCGGCAACGACAACCCGGTCGCGTTGCAAAATCCGATCGCCAGCAATCTGGCCGTGATGCGTAGCTCTCTGATCGGAGGATTGGTGGGCGCCTTGCGCTTTAACCTTAATCGCAAACAGGCGCGCGTGCGTCTGTTCGAAACGGGTGCTTGCTTCGCCAAAGCAGAAAATAATTACGTGCAAACCCAGCGTCTGTCAGGGATCGCTTATGGTGCCTGCCTGCCTGAGCAATGGGGGGCTGCCGCCAAGCCGGTAGATTTTTACGATGTGAAGGCTGACCTGGAAGCACTGTTCGCCCCGCAAGTTTTGCGTTTTGTCGCAGCGGTCCATCCTGCCCTGCATCCGGGACGCTCGGCGCAAATTTACTGTGCCGGTAACGTCGTAGGCTGGATAGGCGAGCTGCATCCGCACTGGCAGCAAGAATATGGCATGGCTCAGTCTGCTGTCTGGTTCGAGGTTGAGTCGGGCGCGTTATTGCAATCTCGGGTTCCGCACATGAGCGAGATTGCCAAGTTGTTGCCGGTGCGTCGCGATCTGGCCGTGCTGGTGGATGAGTCTGTCAGTACGCAAAGTTTGACAGATGCGATGCTCAAAATCAATGCGCCCTATGTGCAGGAAGTGGTTTTATTTGATGTATATCGCGGTCCGGGTGTGGAAGCGGGTAAAAAAAGCCTTGCATTCCGCGTGTCGTTACAAGATACTCAAAAAACACTTACCGATGCCGAAATCGAGCCTGTCATTTCGCTGTTGGTAGACGTATTGGACAAGCAGGGTGCGCAACTGCGCATGTAAGGGATAATTATGATAACAACATTAACAAAAGCTGAACTGGCAGATTTGCTGTTTGCCAAGGTCGGGTTGAACAAGCGCGAAGCCAAAGATATGGTAGAAGCTTTTTTTGAGGAAATTCGTGTGCAGTTGGAGCAGGGCGAGAGCGTGAAATTATCCGGTTTTGGAAATTTTCAACTGCGTGACAAGCCGCAGCGTCCCGGGCGAAATCCCAAGACGGGCATCGAGATTCCGATTTCAGCACGTCGCGTGGTGACATTTCACCCCAGTCAGAAACTGAAGACCTTGGTGGAAAAATCGTATCATGGAACTCCATACGCCTAATTCAGTACTCCCTCCTATCCCCGCCAAGCGTTATTTCACGATCGGTGAAGTCAGCGAGTTATGCGGTGTGAAGGCGCACGTGTTGCGTTACTGGGAGCAGGAGTTTACCCAGCTTAACCCTGTCAAACGCAGCGGCAATCGACGCTACTATCAGCATCATGAAGTGGTGCTGATACGCCGTATCCGTGAATTGTTGTATGAGCAGGGCTTTACCATCAGCGGTGCACGCAACCGTCTCGACGGTGCGCGCGTAGCTAATCATGCAGTCGATCTTGTTGAGTCAACTGGCAAAGCGGCCACGGATTCTGCAACGGGAATGGATGTCGCCTTCCTGAAACGTGAAATCCTCGGCATCATAGCGATGTTAGACGCGTAAAAAGGCTTCAAACAGCCGATCGCTCTGTTATAATAGTCGGCTTCAGCGTGTAGCGCAGCCTGGTAGCGCACTACCTTGGGGCGTTCACCGCCTGGGCGATGGCTTCATGCGGAGCCTGTCGCGCCTTGGCGAGCGTCCAGTGCATTTCATAGCGACATGCGCGGCCGCTCTTGGTGACGCGGACCATGAGCCCGTCCCCTGCCCCGCC
>JBBRBS010000166.1:0-4652 GCA_038205615.1 Burkholderiales bacterium
GAGATTCAGGCCCTTGATTACAGCGCGGTTGCCATAGCGGAATCCGGCATCGTGAAGTTCAATGCGGCCTTCAATCTTGTCCAGATGGATCGGGTTCACAGGTTCTGGCACACTGGAGACATGATCCAGAATATCGAAAATGCGTTTGGCGCCGGCGGCGGCTTTCTGCGTGACGGATACGATACGGCTCATCGAATCCAGACGCGCATAGAAGCGGCTGATATAGGCCAGAAAGGCGGTCAGCACGCCGACCGTGATTTCGTTGTTGGAGACTTGCCAGATACCAAATGCCCAGACCACCAGCAGGCCGATTTCGGTCAGTAGCGAGACGCTGGGCGTGAACAGCGACCAGATTTTGTTGATGCGGTCATTGACCTGCAGATTATGCTGATTGGCGACCTTAAAACGTTCCGCCTCGCGGCCTTCCTGAGCGAACGCTTTCACCACGCGGATGCCGGGAATCGTGTCAGCCAGCACGTTGCTCACTTCTGACCAGACGCGATCGATCTTTTCAAAGCCGGTGCGCAGGCGATCGCGCACGTTATGGATCATCCAGGCGATGAACGGCAGTGGCACCAGCGTGACCAGCGCGAGCCACGGATTGATCGAAAAAAGGATCGCTGCCGTCATCACGATCATCAGAATATCTGTTGCAAAATCAAGCAGATGCAATGACAGGAAGACGCAGATTCGATCAGATTCAGAACCGATGCGCGACATCAGATCGCCCGTGCGTTTGCCGCCGAAGTATTCGAGCGACAGGCGCAGCAGATGTTCATAGGTAATCGTGCGCAGATCCGCGCCAATCCGCTCGCTGACCAGCGCCAGGATATAGGTCTTCGCCCAGCCCAGCGCCCAGGCCAGCAGGGCGGAGCCCAGCAGGCCGGCCAGCAGCCAGGTTACGATGACGAAATCGATCGGCGTGCCGTTCTGGTAGGGAATGAGGACCTTGTCCATCAGCGGCATGGTCAGGTACGGCGGCACCAGTGTGGCTGCGGTGGAGGCCAGCATCAGCAGAAAGCCTGAGAGCAACTGCCACCGGTACGGCTTTGCAAAGCGCCATAAGCGCAACAGTGTCCAGGTTGATGGCGGGGCATTGATCGTGCTGCTGCAATGCGGGCATTCGCGCTGATCGGCTGGAAGTGGTGTCAGGCAATCCGGACAAAACTCGGGCGTATCCTCAAGGGGGGCGATGCCTGAGACAAAACCGGCCAGTTGCTGCCCGAATTGTTTTACAAAGCGCGTGGCCGTAATATTATGCGCCAGCGTGTAGAACCAGCAGGCCAGGCGTACTTCGCCGTCAAATAATTCAATCCTGCCCACGCCGCCATGATCGTGACGCGCAACGCTCAGTCTGGCACGATAATCATAGCTGCCGCAAACGGTTTGCTGGCTGTCCAGACAGAGCAGGCGCCGGTCGGTGAATACAAGCCGGCTGTGTGAAAAATTCAGACGGGCATCGAGGTTGATTTCCAGCCAGGCTTTGATTTCTTCATTGCCGGCCAGACACGATTGAAGGGTGACGCGCCATGCGTCCGCAGGTAAGGTTGTCAAGGATGAGGGTATATGATTGTTCACTGGAGCCGATATTACTACAATAAAACGTCGCGACAAACAGTTTTGCCGCGCCCTCTGGTAAACTTGAAACCTGTTCAGGTAAACCAATACTGGGTGGTCTGCGTTAAGCACCCGGTCTTCTACTTATAAATTCGCCAGGAAAGTCTGATGGAGTTTCTCAAAATATTGCCTCTGCGTGGCCCGAATATATGGACTTATCGTCCTGTACTGGAGGTGTGGCTGAACATCGGTGCGCTGGAAGATTCGCCGTCCAACACCATCCCCGGTTTTTACGAACGACTCACGAGCTGGTTGCCGACCCTGGTCGAGCACCGCTGTGGCATCGGTGAGCGCGGCGGTTTTCTGGAACGCTTGCGCGAGGGCACCTGGCCTGGGCATATACTTGAACACGTCACGATTGAGCTGCAAAATCTGGCTGGCATGCAAAGCGGCTTCGGCAAGGCGCGCAGCACTTCTGTGCGCGGCATATACAAGGTCGTGGTGCGTTCGCGCAACGAGCAGGTCTCGCGGATGGCGTTGCATGCGGCACGCGATCTGATTCTGGCGGCGATGCAGGACAAGTCCTTTGACGTTGCAGCCACCGTCGCAAAGCTCAATGAAATGGTCGATTCGCTCTGTCTGGGGCCCAGCACCGCGTGTATCGTGGATGCGGCAACGGATCGCGGCATTCCATCGATACGCCTGACCGAAGGCAACCTGGTGCAACTAGGATACGGCGCCCGTCAACACCGTATCTGGACGGCAGAGACCGATCAGACCAGCGCGATCGCCGAGAGCATTTCACGGGATAAAGACCTGAGCAAGACCTTGCTGCAGGCCTGCGGGGTGCCGGTTCCTGAAGGTCGTATCGTCGACAGCCCGTCAGATGCATGGGATGCCGCCGAAGACATCGGTTTGCCGGTGGTCGTCAAGCCTTCCGATGGCAATCACGGACGCGGCGTATCCAGCGAACTGATGACGCGCGAAGAAGTCGAGGCGGCTTTTAAACTCGCCGACGATGAGGGGAGTGAAGTCCTCGTCGAACGTTTCGTGCGTGGAAACGAGCACCGCTTGCTGGTGGTAGGCGGGCGTCTGGCCGCAGCAGCTCGCGGCGAGTCGGTATCTCTGGTGGCGGATGGTTGTTCTGCGATCAGAAAACTCATCGCTGAGCAGATCAATACCGATCCCCGACGCGGTGATGCCGAAGAGTTTCCGATGGACATACTCAATATCGACGAGAATTTCGCCGCGCAATTCGAGATCAAGCGTCAGGGTTATACGGCGGATTCAATTCCTGCTGCCGGCACGCAGGTGTTGATCCAGCGCAACGGCAATGTTGCTATCGATGTCACCGATCTGGTTCATCCCGATGTGGCGGCTACGGTTGCCCTCGCTGCACGCATCATCGGACTGGACATCGCTGGTGTCGATCTGGTGGTGGAGGATATTTCCCGCCCGCTGGCTGAACAAGGCGGGGCGATTGTCGAAATCAACGCAGGCCCCGGCCTGCTGATGCACTTGAAACCCGCATCAGGCGAGCCGCGTCCGGTTGGTCGCGCCATCGTCGACAGTCTGTTTACTGAAAATGAGAGCGGTCGTATTCCGGTAATCGGTATTTGCGGCACGCATGGCAAAGCTCAGGTCGCTCGTATCGTGGCAAGATTGCTGAAACTGGCGGGGCTTCATGTCGGGCTTGCCAGCAGCGAAGGCTTGTCATTTGACAAGCGCGTCGTGGACAAGAAGGATTGCGCGAACTGGGCGTCCGCGCAGAAAGTATTGTTGAACCGTTCGGTCGAGGCGGCTGTGATCGAAAACAGCATCACGACAATCTTGTCCGAAGGTCTGGGCTATGATCGCTGTCAGGTCGGCATTATTACCAACCTTGATCCTGCCCGTCACTTTGGTGAGTATTACATTGAAACCGCTGAACAGGTCTGCAATGTGTTGCGCACTCAGGTCGATGTCGTGCTGTCCGATGGGGTTGGCGTGCTCAATGGATCCGATCCGTTAGTCGTGCAAATGGCCGAATATTGTGATGGCGAAGTGATTTTCTTTGCCAACGACAGCCAATTGCCCGCCGTTACCGAACATCTGCAAAAAGCCGGCCGTGCCGTGTTGGTGAAAGACGGCAAAATCATACTGTGCAAGAGCGCTGACGAAGTCGTGCTACTCAAGTTGGCTGCCGTTCCTATATCGGCTGACGAGTGTAATCAGTCGCAACTTGAGAATGTGCTCGCGGCAGTCGCTGCGGCTTGGGCGCTGGGCATTTCGCTTGATCTGATTCGTGCAGGTATCGCGACCTTTGAAGTGGAACGAGCCGTCGTCTCAGCTGGCTGATCTTAAATTAAATATGTTGTTCCCGTAAGCGGATTTAATCGCCGATAGATGCGGCTAATACAAGGAAGTTTTTAATGGAAGTGTCACGCATACGCGCACTGCGCGGTCCTAATCTGTGGAGTCGGCATACCGCAATTGAAGCTATCGTGTCTTGTTCAGACACTGAGTGCGACATTGCTCAAATAGACGGTTTCGAGGGGCGCCTGCGTGCCCGTTTTCCGGAAATCGGCATGCTGCAACTGCCGGGGCACACCGAGGCGGTTGCCATGGCGCACATACTGGAAGTGGCGTCCTTAGCCCTGCAGGCGCAGGCCGGATGTCCGGTTACCTTCAGCCGCACCTCGGCCACGCTGGACACCGGTGTGTACCAGGTGGTATTTGAGTACAGCGAGGAGGCGGTCGGCCGCCTCGCGTTCAAACTGGCTCGCTCGCTGTGCGATGCGGCGGCTCTGGATCTGCCTTTCGATCTTGTAGCGGCGCTGGCCGAGTTGCGCGAACTGGATGAGGACGTGCGTCTGGGACCCAGCACGGGTTCCATCGTCGAGGCGGCCATTCGCCGCAGCGTTCCCTATCGCCGTTTGACCGAAGGAAGTCTGGTGCAATTCGGTTGGGGCAGCAAACAACGCCGTATTCAGGCCGCCGAGACCGATCGCAGCAGTGCCATCGGTGAGGCCATCGCGCAGGACAAGGAATTAACCAAGAAACTGCTCGAAGCCGCGGGGGTTTCAGTCCCGCAGGGCAGGCCCGTATCGGATATC
>JBBRBS010000167.1:0-4631 GCA_038205615.1 Burkholderiales bacterium
TGGCAAGCCCGACTTCGGGCCGGACACCCAGTCCCAGAACCACAAGATCAGCCGAAAAGCGCTTGCCGCTTTTCAAGACAACAACCGAGGCTCGCGCCAGCTCGCCGGGCTCAGGCGCTACGAAGGCGGCAACGGGGTCGCCCAGAGAAAGCGCAACGCTGTTGAAGGCCAATTCGGCATGAAGCCAAGACGCCATCTCCGGATCGAGCGGGGCCATGACCTGAGGCAGCGCCAGCTGAATTTAACCGTGGAAGCAGGAAAAATTTATTACGTGCAGCAAGAAATATCAGCATGGTCGCTAAAACCCAAAAGCTCGTTGCAGCAGGTCGATGAAAATAAAGGACATGCAAGTGTATTTGAATCCAAGATAATTGCATCAAATGCTCCCGACAGGAGCCTGAGTGCTCCAGACATGCCGACAAGTACTTCGTCAGAAACACGGACATCTGCAAATTATTCTATATCGGAAAAATTACGAGAGCTTCAAGGTCTTAAAAATGATGGGTTAATCACCGAAGACGAATTTCAAAAGAAAAGGCAGCCATTGCTTGAAAAACTCTGATCAATCTATTAAGTTAGCGCTCTGACTCGAAATAAAACCCGCGGGGGGCTGTAAGCCCCCCGAACCCAAGCTGGCGCCCCCGTTCAGACAACGCGGGGGTATAACTACTTCACCACCACGCCTGCTGCACCCATTTTCATCTGCCCTACCACCGCTGCCTGCTCGAACCCGGCCTGTACAAAGCACGCCAGCACCTCGTCAACCGCCTCTGGTGCGACCGACACCAGCAAGCCGCCGCTGGTTTGCGCATCGGCCAACAGACGTTGCTGCCAGTTTGCCATCCCATCGGCGAAATGCACGTCACATCCGTAGCTTTCCATATTGCGTTCGATCGCACCGGGGCCAAAACCCAACTTTGCCAACGGCAATGCTGCGGGCAAGATCGGCACCCGGTCAAATTCGACTTCGCCGGTCAGTCCCGCACCCCTGCACATTTCCAGCAAATGCCCGAGCAGACCGAATCCGGTCACATCGGTCAGCGCGTGCACGGCATTAATGGCGGACAGCGCGGTGCCCACGGTATTAAGCTTAGTGGTGTTGGCGATTAGCTGCGCATAGCCTTCATCGCAGAGCGCGCCTTTCTTCAGCGCGGCCGCCATGATCCCCACACCCAGCCCCTTGCCGAGAATTAACACATCACCCGCCCGGGCAGCGCTGTTTTTCTTCAACCGGTCAGGATGCACAACCCCTATGGCCACCAAGCCATAGATAGGCTCAGGGGAATCGATTGAATGCCCGCCTGCCAACGGTATACCTGCTGCACGGCAGACCGACTCGCCGCCTTGCAGAATCGCACGGATGGCTTCGACGGGCAGTTTATTGATCGGCATGCCGACGATGGCCAGCGCCATAATCGGTGTGCCGCCCATCGCATACACGTCAGACAGCGCATTGGTCGCGGCGATGCGGCCAAAATCGAACGGATCATCGACGATTGGCATGAAAAAATCGGTGGTTGCGATGATCGCCTGACTGTCGTTCAGCCGGTAAACCGCCGCATCATCGCTGGTCTCTGAGTCTACCAGCAGATCAGGGTAGGGCAATTTATCTTTAACGTCGCCTAAAATTTGTTGCAACAATGCGGGTGCTATTTTGCAACCGCAGCCGCCACCGTGAGACAATTGGGTCAGCTTTATTTCTATTTCCGACATAGGTTCCTCATTGACATGCTGTTCAGAACTGCAAACCTATCACAAGTAGCCGAATTTGACGCAATTATCGACGTGCGCACCCCGGCGGAATTTGCCGAAGATCACCTTCCGGGGGCGATCAATTGCCCGGTATTCTCGGATGAAGAGCGCATCATCGTTGGCACCCTGTACAAGCAGGTGTCGCCTTTCGAGGCGCGCAAGGTAGGCGCCGCGATGGTGGCGAAGAACATCGCGCATCATCTTGAAACCCGTTTTCGCGACCACCCCAAGTCATGGCGACCGCTGATCTACTGCTGGCGCGGCGGACAACGCAGCGGTGCGATGAGTATCATACTGGCGCAAGTGGGCTGGGCGGCGCACAAACTGGAAGGCGGCTACAAGTCGTACCGGCGCGACGTTCTGGAACGACTGGAGGCGTTACCGCAACACTTCACATGGCGCGTCATCGGTGGCCCAACCGGTTCCGGAAAGAGTCGCCTGCTGACTGCATTGAGCGAGCGCGGCCGGCAAGTGCTCGACCTTGAAAATCTGGCGCAACATCGCGGCTCAATGCTGGGCCGCCTGCCTTCACTACCACAACCTTCGCAGAAGTGTTTTGACAGTACGCTGCTGCAGGCTTTGCATAAACTAGACCCAGCCCTCCCGGTGTACGTGGAGGCCGAGAGCAACAAGATCGGCCTGATCACGCTGCCCCCTGCTCTGATCGCAGCGATGCACGGAAGCGAGTGTTATCTGGTCGAAACGCCGACAGCCTGCCGCGTCGAGGGACTGCTGGAAGACTACCAGCACTATCTGGAAAACCCGCAATTACTGATCGCCCACATGCAGAATTTGCACCGCTTTCACGGTGAACAACAGTTGCAGCACTGGACGACACTCATCAACGCGGGCGACTTTGCAACGATGGTAGGCGAATTGCTGACGCTGCATTACGACCCGAGCTATTTGCGTGCCACATCGAAACATTACGCGAAACTGCCCACAGCCAAGCGCATCACACTGACCAGTTTGGCACCGGATGCGCTGCTGCAAATTGCAGAAACGCTATAAGAGACGCGGGGCCATAAATTCAATCGCCGCGTTCTGTCAGCGTCACGCCCATACTGTGATGCGCCAGCCCCAGATAACGGTGTGTCTGCATTTCGGCCAGTCGACTGGTAATGCGCGGGGATTCGGGCCAACCTGTCTCGTATAAATTTTCGGCCAGGACGGCAAAGCTTGCCACCAGTTTGACGTGATTGTCGTACAGCACGTCGATCAGCCAGGTAAAACGGCGGGCCCAGTCCGCATTATCCTTAGTCATTCGCGGCACCCCTGACAGGAACACCGTAGGGTAACGATGCGCGATCGCCAGATAGTCGGACTGGTCGTGATTGCCCCCGCACAACTCCTTAAAGTCAAACCAGACGATGTCGCGTGCCGCATGCAAAACGGGGATCCGGGCAGACCCCGCCTCAATGAAGCCTTCATTGATTTGCAGACCGGCGGTGAGTCGCCGGAACAAGGACTCCATGCGCATCAAGGCATCGTCAGACACGATAAAAACCGGATCGCGCACCATCTGCAGCATCCGGTAATCCTGATTTCCTTCGAAATGCAACACTTTCAGTTCCTGCTTCAGCAGTTCGATAGCGGGCAGGAAGTTCTGCCGTTGCAGTCCGTTCGGATAGAGGCCGTCCGGCGGGTAATTGGAGGTGGTCAGCAACACCACGCCACGCTTGAACAGGGCACTGAGCAAGCGCCCCAGTATCATCGCATCGGCGATATCGTCCACATGCAATTCATCCAGACAGAGCAGGCGGGTTGCCTGCGCGATATTGTCGGCCAGCGCCATCAGCGGATCAGGTGCATGGGAGAGCCGCTTCATCTCCTGGTGAACTTCAGCCATGAAATTGTGGAAGTGAATGCGGCGTTTGCGACGATAGGGCAGGCAGTGATAAAAACCGTCCATCAAAAACGTCTTGCCGCGCCCTACCCCGCCCCAGATATACAGACCATGGGGTACGTGCGGGCTTAAAAGGCTGCGCCCCAGAAATCCGTCGCGACGGCTCTTGAATTCGACCAGTTGCTGCCAGAGTATGTCCAGCTCTTCAATTGCAGCGGCCTGCGCCGCATCGGCAACAAAACCCGCGTTGTCGCAGACATCCCTGTACCAGAGTCGGGGACTCATCAATGTGTCGTTTTGAGGCATCCGCTATTTCACCTCGATGAATTCCAGCGCGTTCTGATCCGGATCACGGCAGAACAACGCGCGGCGACCTGATTGGCTCAGGGTGCAAACAATCCCCGCACGATCCAGTCGCGCCTTTAGCATCTCTATATCCGACACCGTCAGCGCAACGTGGCGATCGCGCCCGCCGTGCACGGGGCGCATCAAACCCAACTCAACGTCGGGCAAGACCATCAGGTGGATCTGCTGTCCTTGGGCAACGTGATACCACACACCGTCAAAACTCATGACCGGACGTGCAGCGTCCGGCTTTAAATCGAGCAGTCCTTCGTAAAAGGCGCGCGCACGGTTCAAGTCAGCAGTCAGAAAGCTGACATGATGTATTCCCGTGATCATGGCTTGACGGGTTTAACAAGACTCGCCGCCAGTTTGGCACGCACCCTCGCCTCGTCGGTATCAACACCTGTCGCCAGTGCAACGCCCATGCGGCGACGAAGGAAGGATTCCGGCTTGCCGAACAGGCGGATGTCGCTGCCCGGTACGCGCAAGGCTTCCGCCACGCCTTTGAAGGCGATGCCTTTTTCATCCATCTGACCATAGATCACAGCAGACGCCCCGGGTGTGCGCAGCGTGACATCCACCGGCAAGCCGAGAATCGCGCGGGCATGCAGCTCAAACTCGTTCTGCACCTGCGAGCACATCGTCACCATACCCGTGTCATGCGGGCGCGGGCTGACCTCTGAGAACC
>JBBRBS010000168.1:0-4586 GCA_038205615.1 Burkholderiales bacterium
GGTCGTGGACAATGCCGAGAAACTCAGCGTTGCCAGCGCGAACTGAGGACCTTCAAGGCGCAACGCCGGAAAAGCCAGCAGTCCGCCCAGTGCCAGACAGACCAGCATGCTGACCCCGAGTGCGCCCAGCATGCCAAATCCGAGCAGTGAGACGCTTAACGCTGCGGCATAAGCGCCCAATCCCAAAAAGGCGGCCTGGGCGAGATTCACCTGGCCCAGATAGCCCACCGTCACATCCAGTCCGATCAGCAGTATTCCGTAGATGGTCAGCAGCGTCAGCAAGCCCAGTACGTAGGAGTTGTTCACGGCCAGCGGGATGCTGGCCAACAGCATCAGGGCGATGATTTCGGTGCCGCGTAATAACAATATTCGTTTCAACATGGTTCTATACCTTGCGTATGTTGGCTTTGCCGAACACACCGTTGGGGCGTACTGCCAGCGCCAGGATCAGCAGGATCAGACCGGGGGCTTCGCGCCAGCCGCTGCCCAGGTAAAAACTGGTCAGACTCTCCAGTGCGCCCAGACAAATTCCGATCACGACGACGCCGAAGCCTGAATCCAGTCCTGCTACGACGGCGACTGAAAATGCTTTTAAAATCAATGCAGAAGCCATCGTTGGTCCGACTGTTGTAATCGGCGAGATCAGGATTCCGGCCATCGCTGCCACCATGCCGGACAAGCCGTAGGAGAGCATGATCGTGTGCGTCGCCGATATACCCATCAACTCCGCAGCATCGCGATCCGCCGATACGGCCTCGAATGCTTTTCCCATCAGGGTGCGGCGTTTGAACAGTTCGATTACGCCCATCACCAGGAATACACCGATCGCGACGGAAATTTCAAGGCCGGTGATGCTGATGCCGAAGATATGCAGCGCGTCGGCGGAAATGGGGGAGGGGAAAGGGCGGTCATCGCGTCCCCAGATGTTCTCTGCTGCGGAAAACCCGAGCAGGCCGAAAATAATGGTCAGTAGTATCCAGCCTTCGTTTTTCTGCTCCAGCGACAAACGCACGCAGGCGCGCTCGACGACCAGTCCCAGAGCTGCGCCGAAAATCAGTCCTCCCGGCACCATCAGCCAGTACGGTACACCCAGGTCGAGCAAGGTCAGGCTGAAAAATGCGGACAGCATGACCAGTTCGCCCTGGCCGAAATTAATGCTTTTGCTGGTCGCAAAAGTCAGTTGAAACCCGTAAGCGATGAGTGCGTAGACGAGGCCCATCAGGGCACCGCTAACAGCCATCTGGGCGATGATGTCTAAATTCATAGGTGAAGTTGCCTGGTAAAAATGTGGAGAGGGAGATCCTCTCCACGATAGGTCTTATTTCGATGCGTTCTTGATCAGGCGCTGGCGATCAGCTTCATTGGCGAACACAACATGTCCGTCCTGAATCTTGCCCATCACCGCATCAGTACGGCGGAAAGCTTCATGTGTCTGTTCGTTGGCAGGATCCCACTTGGAAAACGGATGCTTCCACGTGCCGATCACGCCTTTCACAGGTTCACGCAGGTCTTCCAGCGCAGTCTTGATCTTGTGCGTATCGTCGCTCTGGGCCTGTTTTACCGCTGCTGCGAAAATGTACACGGCGTCATACCCCTGGGCTGCGGAGACCGGTGACGGGATGCGTGTCACGTTGTAAGTCTTGTGATAGCCATCGATGAAGCTTTTAGCCTTGGGCGTAATGGCTTCTTCGATGAAGGTCTGCGGCATCAAGGTGCCATTGCCATTTTTGCCAGCATTGTCGATGTAATTCGACGTCGAGAGCGTCCAGCCACCGATCAGCGGCATCTTCATGCCCAGTTTGGCCATGCCGTTGGATACGGCAGCCATTTCCGGACCGATACCCCAGATCAGGATTGCCTGCGCGCCGTGCGCCTTTGCGCTCAGCAACTGCGCGGTCATATCCTTGTCGCCGATGTTGAATTTTTCAGTGGCGACAACCTCAAGTTTGTTGCCCTGTTTCTTGATCTGATCGACCAGATCGTCATGCCCGGACGCGCCGTAGTTGGTCGCATCGTGCAAAATGGCTACTTTGGTGAATTTCTGGTTGATCGCTTCTTCAACCACCATGGAGGACTGAATGCCGTCATGCGCGGCAAAGCGGAAGATCGACAAATCCTTGGCGCCGGCCTTGCTCCATTGGGTCATCGACGCTGAGCCTGCAGCCGGGGTGATGATCTTGGTGATGCCCTTTTCCTGCAAATGCTTGTCGCCGGCCAGTACGACGCCGGTATTCACCGAACCGATGACACCGGATAAATCATCCATCGAAGCCAGTTCCTGGCCGATCAATGCGCCGCGTTCATTCTTGCCTTCGTCGTCGCGCTCGATAATTTCAATCTTCTTTTTCTTTGCCCCGACGCTGATTCCGCCAGTGGCATTGATCTCAGTGATAGCCAGTTTCGCGCCATCCCTCATCGATGTTCCCATCGGAGCCGAACCGCCGCTGAACGGACCTGTCAGCGCGATCTTGATCGTTTCTCCTGCGAAGGCCGGGGAGGCGAACATACCCAAAAGCAGTGTGGCTATAAGCGTCTTTTTCATCTGTTATTCTCCAAATAAAGGAAGGTGTCCGAATCCCGCTGTGAAGATCATACAGCAGCTTCACATTCAGGTAATGTCGAGTGTATCTGAATTGCGCCGTCCCCTCAAACTTGAGTTGATTGCTGGGGAATAATCGCAACGGCCATCTGGTAGCCAATAATCTGCTCGCAATCGACGAACTTGCAGTTTGCATACGCTTTTTCACGCTCATCATCGATCTCTGTCAGCGGCAAGTTCAGGGCTTTGCAGCATGCCTCCATCTGCGCCCAAGCTGATGCGAAACGTTGATCTGTGAGAATGGGTTCGGCTTCGAGCACCGCCCTGCAGGCGTTTTGTGGCAGATAGAGTCTGGATAATGCCCGTGTTTCGGCGATGTGGTCAATCTGCACGATATCCACTCCAATGTCATGAGTGCATGAGAGTCCGATCAATACCTTGTCGCCGGCATAACTCAGGCTGATCCGGATGTGGCATGCTGCGCCGGTAAGTCGCGGTCCGTGCGGGCTTTCCACAAGTTCAACGGGGGAACCGGGCAGCAGACGGCCTGTCAGTTCGTGCAAAACCCCTCTCGCAAGTCTGCGTGCATCTGTTCTCTGAGTGTTCGCCGGCAGCGTCAGTATGACTAAAATCAGGCCGTGCTGATCAAACCCGGCAGGGTGCTCAGGCCAGATCAGGGGTTTCAGGGGAGGGATTTTCATGCAAGCATTTCTTTAAATCGTATTGAACATTCCGGCAGGTGTGAATCAGCCCGTTAAGGGAATATGGCTTCCTCGCTTTGAGAGGTTTTATCCAATTACACCGTTGCTGAAACAGCTCATTCGTCATCAGCCGGTTTCGAGACCCAACGGAAGTTCGCAAAATACACAAATATTTTTACATGCACCCACTCTTAAAGTCGATTATTAACAGGTGCTTACCAGATTATCATTGTTCATGATCGCACGTCAAAAAACCGCCGTTAGAGTATTTTTCATAAAAGCTTTTAAGTCTGCCGAAAATCTGCACCGTTCGGCAGCCGCCAAATACGCCGCCCTGCAAATAGCTCTCATTTGCATGATTACCCCCTCCGCATTGAAGGCCAAAACATGCGAAAATTCAATTCATAACCTTTTCATGAACAGCTTGCGAGCTGTCTAATCTCTCTGAGCCCTCCCCAACCACCACAACCACAGGTAACCAAGTACGCCCGCCGATACCGATGCAACCAGCACGCCGGTCTTGGCCATCAGCAATAAGTTCTCCTGACCTGCAAAACCCAACTCCGCAATGAAAATGGACATCGTAAAGCCGATACCGCCCAGTAGCGACACTGCGGCGATTTGTGCGAAACTCGTGCCTGAAGGAAGCTGCCCAAAACCTAAGCGTAAAGCTAACCAGCACGCCCCCGTGATGCCGATGAATTTTCCTAGCACCAGCCCCACCGCTACCCCCTGCATGACCGGATGAGCGAGGGTCACCCCTAACTCGCCGAGTTGCAAAAAAATTCCTGAATTGAACAGCGCAAATATCGGAATCACCAAGAAGGCTACCGGCAGATGGAGATTGTTTTCCAATCGCTGCAATGGCGTTTGAACGCCGCGCATGCCATGCTCCAGTGTTTGTACGATAGCATTTAGCTTTGCGTTGGTCAGGATGTTGGCATCGCGCAGGACGCTTGCATCATAACGTCCGAGCAACTCCCTGACATGAGTGCTGAAAAGTCCAGGGTCGTATTTCGAACGGGCCGGAACGGCAAAAGCGCACAGTACACCCGCCAGCGTTGCATGGATTCCCGCTTGTAACAGTGCATACCAGAGCACTGTTGCAACGAGAAAATATGGCAACACCCGCCTGACACCAATGAAGTTCAGTGTTACTAGCAAACCGACCAACCCACCACCGACAGCCAGCCACGAATACACCAACTCCTTAGTGTAGAAAATGGCTATCACCAGCACCGCGCCCAAATCATCGACAATTGCGAGTGCGACCAGGAAGGTAATCAGCGCCTTGGGCACCCGTTGGGCCAACAACACTAGCGCGCCCACTGCAAATGCGATGTCGG
>JBBRBS010000169.1:0-4431 GCA_038205615.1 Burkholderiales bacterium
GTCGGCGGATTTCATAAATGATGTCCATATAAAACACTCCAGATACCCCCGGCTCAAAAGCCGGATGGTTACATACTGAGGTGGAAACTATTGGACGCTGTTTCCACCCCTAATCTGGAAAGTGTTGCACGCTGTTTGACAGGGTGAAGGCCGCTTCATGGTCGCAGGCGGGTCAATCCAGTTACCCTCCAGAATGAAATAGCGACCCTGAGTGCTCATCAATAGAAGCCTATAATCCCGTTCAGTCGAACTGATCCGGACGCCACACATGAAATGGTTTAAACGCATATTGATCGGGTTGCTGGTGCTGCTGGCAATTGCGCTGGCGCTGCCTTTTTTTATCTCGCTCAATGATTACATTCCGCAGATCGAGCAGGCAATCTCGACCCGGTTGAAAGAGCCGGTATCAATCAAAAGCATCCGGTTTACGTTGTTTCCCTCGCCGTATGTCACGCTCGACGGCGTTGCGTTAGGGGGCATCGATGGCATCGTGCTCGGCAAGTTGCTGGTGACCCCCGACCTTTTTTCGTTGCTGCAGCCTGTCAAAATTATCAAGCGTATTAAGATCGACTCGGTCACCCTGACGCAGAAGACGATAGCAAAAATTTCCGCCTTGGCCCGGCCGGATGCCGACAAGTCGCCACAGCAAGTCCGGGTGGCGCGCATCGAGGTTGATAACGTGTTGGTCAGTTTCGCTCACAAGAATATTGGCCCGTTTGATGTGCGCATCAGCCTCGACAGTCGTGGGGAGCTGGCAGATGCATCGATCAGCTCGCAGGATGACAAGCTTCGCGTACTCATCAAGCCTGACCCGTCCGAAAAATCACGCTATCTGATTGATGCGAGTGCGACGTCGTGGACATTGCCGGCAGGTCCTGCGCTTGTGTTCGACGAGTTGCTCATCAAGGGTGTGCTCACCCGTAGCGATGCCCGTTTCGGCGCGGTGAGCGCCAAACTCTATGGCGGAACAGCCATCGGAAAAACCTCCATCAGCTGGCAAAAAGGTTGGCAGCTCGACGGCAATTTCGATATAAGGCACATGGAACTAGAGCGAGTCGCCGCGATGCTGTCACCTGGCATTCACGTCAGCGGCAAGCTCAGCGCTCAACCGACCTTCACCGCTTCTGCCGCATCTCCTGATCAGCTTGTCAGCGCGTTGCAACTGAAAGCGATGTTCAACGTGCAGAACGGCGCGCTGCACGGTATAGACATCCGGAAGGCAGCCACCAGTCTGACCAAACAGGGCTCGACCGGCGGAGAAACGCGCTTCGAGCAGCTGTCCGGGCATCTGAATCTGGTGCAGCGCAGCTACCGTTTCACGCAAATCAGGATCGCTTCGGGTTCACTGGCTGTCGACGGTCAGGTGAGTATCTCGCCAAAGAAAGAGCTGTCGGGACGTATCAACGCCGAGGTCAGGGCGCTGGGTGTCAGCACCGGCGTGCCGCTTAACGTGACCGGTACGATCGATGCGCCGGTACTCTATCCCACGGGCGGCACGATGGCGGGGGCGGCGGTTGGCACTGTGCTGATGGGGCCGGGATTCGGTACTTCAGTGGGGGCAAAAGTAGGCGGGTGGGCGGAAGGCTTGTTCGGCAAACCGGCGGCGAAAAAGTCGGCTAAATAGCTGACATTGTTTTTCAAATCGCGCACCGGTGCTAAAGCTGAGCGGCTTGTTGTTATAGGTACGTTGCCGTACAGTTTGCCGGCCCCGTATCGTTTAATCTGCATCACTCGCAGCGATAGTCCGTAAATTTGACGAAGGAACGTTTTTAATTGAATCCGCTATGATCAGCCTTGACCATCATCTGTGGCAGCGCTTCCAGGCAATAGCCGCCCCCTACTGGTTCCGGGAAGAAAAATGGCAAGCCCGTGGTGTGCTTTTTCTGCTGGTATTGTTGCTGCTGGGACAGACGGGATTCGCCGTGCTGTTCAATCAATTGACGGGTGAATTTACCTCGGCACTGGCGGCAAGGGATGCGGGCAGGTTCTGGATTTCCATCAAAGAGTGCTTGGTCATCCTGATCGCGGCCGTGCCGATTTATGCATTTTACTACTACGTGCGGGACAAGCTTGGCATCTACTGGCGGCGCTGGCTGACACGGGAATTTCTGGGCAAGTATTTTGCTAATCGGGCTTATTACGAACTGAATAACAGCACCGAGATCGACAACCCGGATCAGCGCATTGCCGAAGACATTAACACCTTTACCCAGAAATCCCTTTATTTTCTGCTGGTGCTGATCGGCGCATTGCTGCAGCTGATCGCCTTCTCCGGTGTGCTCTGGTCTATTTCCACAGAACTGGTCTTTTTTCTGATCGTTTATGCTTGTGCCGGGACGGCGGTCACCTTGCTGGTGTTTGGAAAAGTGCTGATCGGACTCAATTTCTACCAGCTCAAACGCGAAGCGAACTTCCGCTTCAGTCTGGTGCGCATACGCGAGAATGCTGAAGCCATCGCCTTTTATCGTGGCGAGGCACAGGAATCTTGGCAGATCGGCCAGCGTTTCAATGAGGCCTTCAGAAATTACAATAAACTCATCAGGGCTCAGCTGAATCTGAACCTGTTTCAGTATGGCTACAGTTTCATGACCATCATTTTGCCCAGCGCGATCATCGCCGGTCGTGTGTTGTCAGGTGAGCTGGAAGTCGGGCGGGCGGTCCAGGCGGCGGGCGCTTTCGCGGCGATATTGAGCGCGCTGACGGTCATCGTGGATAACTTCGAAAGCTTAAGCCGGTTCGCTGCAGGGATTGATCGTATCGACAGTTTCGCAAAGTTCCTCGTCAGGCGGGAGGGCGGAACGCTGAAGGCCGGAGACGGCATCGCGTTGCTGGAGGATACGCGCTTATCCATCGAAAATCTGACCTTACAGACGCCGGATCATCAAAGAACCCTGGTCAAAGATTTGAGCCTTGTGATCAGTCCGGGCTGCGGGTTGATGATCGTGGGCGCGAGCGGCTGCGGGAAAAGTTCCTTACTGCGCGCTATTGCCGGTCTGTGGCGCTCCGGCAGCGGTCGTATCATCCGACCTGATACCAGCGAAATGCTGTTTCTGCCCCAACGCCCTTACATGCTGCTGGGCAGCCTGCGCTATCAATTGTTGTATCCGAAGCAGGATCGTGTGATCGCCGATGAGGAACTTTTGCGTTTGCTCGAACGGGTCAATCTTCCCGATGTCGCCGCCCGGTTTGGTGGTCTGGATGCTGATCTTGACTGGGCGAAAGTGCTGTCGGTGGGCGAACAGCAGCGCATGGCCTTTGCACGCGTGCTGCTATTGGCCCCCCGCTATGCAATGCTCGATGAGGCGACCAGTGCGCTGGATATTGCCAACGAGGACAGTCTGTACCGACAGTTGGCGGGCAGTAATACGACGCTGGTCAGTGTCGGCCACCGTTTCTCCATTTTGAAATATCACTCGCAGGTGCTGGAACTCGACGGCAATGGCGGCTGGCGGTTGTATGCAGCGGAAGATTACCGTTCCGATCAGTAGCCATCTGCCTGTGCCACTTGCCGCTATAATGACACGGTATCCTTAACTTTCAGGTCAGCAATGTACCAGAGCTATTTTGGCCTCACTGACGCACCGTTCTCCATCGCACCGGATCCGCGCTATCTCTATATGAGCCAGAGACATCAGGAGGCGCTCGCACATCTGCTTTACGGCGTGAATGGCGGCGGCGGGTTTGTCTTGCTCACCGGCGAAGTGGGGGCTGGCAAGACCACGGTATGCCGCTGTCTGCTCGAACAGATTCCCGAATGTTGCGATGTGGCCTACATATTCAATCCCCGGCAGACGGTAGACGAATTGCTCTCGAGCATCTGCGCCGAATTTGGCATCGATTGTCCGGCTCACAACACCAGCGTCAAGGTGTTCGTCGATTGCATCAATGCCTATCTGCTCGACGCGCATGCCAGGGGGCGCCACACGGTGCTGATTATCGATGAGGCGCAAAATCTTTCAGCCGACGTGCTGGAGCAAATGCGGCTGCTCACCAATCTGGAAACCAACGAACGCAAGTTGCTGCAGATCATTTTGCTGGGCCAGCCCGAACTGGCGGTGATGCTGGCGCGGCCGGAATTATCCCAGCTTGCACAGCGGATCATCGCGCGCTATCACCTGGGGCCGCTGACCCGTCAGGAGGTGGCCGCCTATGTGCAGCATCGCCTCGGCGTTTCGGGCACACAACGCCAGCTGTTCCCGGCGGCACTGACGGGGCGGCTGTACCGCATAAGTGGCGGCATTCCCCGCATCATCAACGTGCTGTGCGACCGGGCGTTGCTGGGTGCTTACGTGCAAGCCCGTGATCGTGTCAATCGGGCGACTCTCAAACAGGCCGCGCGCGAGGTGTTTCATCGTCCGGTGTCACGGAGCATGTTGCGCCCCCTGCTGGCTGTTTTGCTGGCCAGCACCGTGTTGGTCGCCGCGCAGTACC
>JBBRBS010000170.1:0-4340 GCA_038205615.1 Burkholderiales bacterium
GGACAATATTCACCGGCGGGCAGGCTTCCGGATCGTTGCCGGTCAGATCGACTGACACCCCCAGCAACGAATCCAGCTCCTCGTTGGAAAAACCCAGCAGGTCCAGGTGAAAGCCATCCGCCTGAAGATCGCGCAATTCGGACGAGAGAATCGCGTTATCCCATCCGGCGTTCGTCGCGAGCTGGTTATCCGCGAGGATGTAGGCCTTTTTCTGCCCCTGTGTGAGCCAGTCGACCCGCAGGCAAGGCACTGATACCACCCCGATGCTCTGGGCGGCCAGAACGCGACCGTGACCGGCCACGATGCCGCCCGCCTCGTCGATCAGCACCGGATTAGTAAAACCGAACTCGCGCATGCTGGCGGCGATCTGCGCAACTTGATCCGGCGAGTGCGTACGGGCGTTGCGGGCATACGGCACCAGGGCCGATACCTGCAGCATTTCTATTTTTTCCTGAACTTTCATGACATTTCTCCGGTTTCAGATAAAAGCAGGACATGCAGGACATGAAACAGGACCAAAAGCAGGACATCAAACCCTTTAAACACAAGTGATGCAGGACATACAGGACATGAGGGCCTCGTGTATACGCGAGATATGTGTGATGCGTTGGATAGCGTGCTGCAAATTTTCCTATACACGCGCGCGTGATGCCCTGCATGTCCTTCAACCCAACAGGCGCGGGCTTCTTGCTCCTGCTTTTGCTCCTGTTTCATGTCCTGCATGTCCTGCTTTTCGGGGCTCATTTGACCGACTCCAGCGCGTTTTTGAATTTTTCGCAGTGCAGCGTCAGCCAGGCGGCCTTGTTCAGTTCGTCCGGTTTTCGGCTGTTATGCTTATCCAGGATTACCACCGGCGGCGTGACCGTGCCGCGCACCACACGACGGCTGCCTTCCATGCGGTTTTCTTCGCCGTATTCCCATCCGTGAAGATGCTTGACGCTGCCTATAAACTGGCGCGCGGCGCGCGGCCTGTTTTCGCCGTTGACCCGGCAGAACCAGCAGTAAGCTTCGTACAGTTCGGCGGATCCGGCAGGGCCAACAGGTAAATCCAGACGGCCTGACACCCATTCGTCGATAAACATCTGCACCGAGTCGCGGCTGATATCGATCAGGTCTCGCTTTGCGCGCGTCACGGGCGGCTTGCTGTGCTCGTCGAAGTCGCCCAGGTCAAGATTGAGCAGATGCCAGTGCAGCGCAGCGATCCCCCCGTTGTTCAGCTCGTCCCTGACCTGCTGGTAAAAATCAGCATCCAGTTTCTGCGGCGTATGGATCACCCCGAAGCGCCGGTCGTCCTTGTCCAGATGCAGCGGTTGATCTTCGTTCGACAGGAACACCAAGTTGACGTGGTTGCGCTCGTCGTGTGCCGAGACATTTTTCGGGTTAATGCGTATCCACTCGCCTGTGACCAGCCCTTTGAGCTTGTTCTTGAGGTGAAAAAGCTCGTTGCGGGCGACGATTTCGTCGGCGATCATGAACAGTTTTTTGGACGCCCAGTCATTGAATTTGTCCTCGATCGCAGACTGGTCGATGATGCGGCCATATTCGCCGTAGATCGCCATCACCGCTTCAAAAAACAGATTTTTGCCGGTGCCCTGCGGCCCGTGGAAAATCAGCGCGGTGCGCATCTTGGCGCCCGGGTGCTGAATCGGATATGCCAGCCAGCGCATCACCCAGATGAATACCGCGAGATGATCCTCTTCCTCGTTGCACAGATATTCGAGCAGGCTCAACAGGCATTCGCACGAACCCTGCTTCGGCACGGTCGGCCAGCCTCCCCACAGGTTACAGGTGATGCGCGCATCGGTCCCGGGCGGATCGAAACCGACCTCGTCCATGCGCGCCACCCGCTTGATCGCCCGCATGTCGCGCCAGCCGTGTTCGGGGATAATGTCCAGCACGTCCTGCTTGGGCACCAGGATGTGCTCCTGATAATCGAACATGGTGCCCTTGCTGCCGAACACCAGCGCGAAACGTTCCACCGCCTCGTCCAGCGTCAGCATCGACTTCAATGCCTCGCGCGCCCCTCCCCCCTGCATGGTTTGCACCGCGCGCGGTTTAGCATCGCGCCATTTCAGCTCATCGAGCGCGGCGTTGATCTGGTCGGCCAAGGTGATGGGCAATCCGCTCATGACCAGCAGATCGTTGAAGTCGGTGAGTTTTTTACCCGAACGCAGGTCGGTGCCCTCGGCATCGACCGGAAAAGCCGGCTTTATCCAGGACGACTGCTCGAGGCCGGCGGACGCTTTGGCCGCTTCCGTACAGCCGGGATTGCCGTCGGTCAGATAATCGTCATCGGCACAGAACAGCAGGCGCAGTGCCGGGCAAGTTTTGCTGATTTCCTTAGCCGCCCTGGCCAGATTGTTCGCAGAAAAAGCATAGGCCGCCGGATAGCCGGTGGACTCATGCAGGCTGGCGGCGGTCGCATAGCCTTCCGCGATCAGCAGCACTCCGCTGCGCGGCAGATGTCCGATCAGGCCGAACGTGCCGCCCATCGCCATGCCGGACGGCCAGAACTCCTTGTCGCGGCCGATCTTGGCGCGGCGCGGGTGGCCTTTGGCATAGACGAACTGCAATCCCATGATGCTGCCTTTTGTGTCGTGCATCGGGATGACCAGTGCGCCTGCCGCCATTTTCAGCCGGTAAAAATTGGAATCGTCCAAGCCGTCGAGACGCATGCCGTCGGTGGAATCCGGCATGATGCGCAATCCATGCGCCCCGATCTGTTTGCGCGTCAGATAATCGTGTTCGGTGGCAAGCTGGCATTTGTTCCACACAACCTCGGCCCAGCGCGCAGCGCGGTTGACCTCTGTCTTGCGGATCTGGGCCAGCCGGCGCGTCTCCTCCAAATGTGCGGCACGCAGCGCGCGCTTCTCCTCGTCGGTCAGCAGTGCGGCCCTGTCGCCCCCAAGTTCGATGCGCGTGTAGCCGTCGTCGTTGCCGTGCCAGACACCGAAGCTGCCGACGATGTAGGTCTTGCCAGAATTCGGTGAGGTCCATTCGCGCAGTCGGGACCAGCCGCGACGCTCCTGGTCCTCGCCGTCCACCTTCCAGCGCTGGATTTTCGCGTCCAGCCTGAGCGTCTTGTCGATGATGAGGCCAGCGCCCACCAGCTGCGCGCGGATGTCATCATCGTTTTCCCAGCTCATCGCGCGCTCCTCATCGCGTTAGCGAATGCGGTATTGAAGGCCGGCTGGAATTCGCGTGCGACAACCTCGGCAGCGCTGCGCCCGAAGTCGAACACGCGGCGGTAGCGCGCCGATTGCACAAAGATGAACATGGCCTTGATAGCGGCGCGATCCAAGCGCTTATAGATACCGGGATGCAGGTGCGACTTCGCCCCGACCGGCACGATAAAATAGCCGGTCAGCATCATGCGCTTGCCCCGTCCCTTGTAGACCTGAACGTGCGCGCGCAAAACGCCCAGCATCTCGCCGATCTCGCGGCGGTTCGGATTACCATAGGCGTCGAGTTTGATGCCGGCCCCGGGTATGGCGCGCCAGCCAGCCGGCAATCCGCCGATCGATGCGATCGCCTTCTCGAACGGCTTGTGCCCGCGCAGCCCGCTTGTAAAATGCTCCTTGAGCAACACAGATGGAGCGGTGCCGTTTGCTGGCTTGATGTCTTTCAGGCCGACGGTGGCGGTTAGGTTCTGTGTCGTTGCCGAAGTCGAGAAGGTGGAGCGTGCAACATAGGGGCTGGCCGATTTGAATGCACCGGCCATATCGGCCAGCAAACGACTCTCGACAGATTTTGCCACGCGGGTGATGCTGATCGCGGTGGCGAACGGTAGCTGGCGGCTACCCATCTCACCCAGCGTCTTTTTTAGTTCATCCATGCCTTCAACTTTGACGGTTAGCATGATGGCGGCCTCAGCGGATTAACAAACCGCCGGGCAATCCGTGCGAATGGCGGAGTTGCATCACTGCCGACCTGGCGGGCGGCACGATCACTGGGCTGGAGTTGACCAAGTTTGAAACTTCGCAACCTGGGCAAGCATCGCGGCGCGGATTACCCGCAAGGGGGAAAGCCAGGGAGTACCTTCGATCTGGATCGCGTTGAGTCGTCAGTTGCAAGCGTTGCAATGTGCTGCAACTCTGATCACCGCCAGGCCGCAACTTGATATCACGGGGGGCGGGGCGCATCACGCGACTTCCTGTTGCCGATGGCAATCGCAGGATGAGCCGAACACATCCGGATTCAGCTCATAACGCGTCACCTTGCCCTGTGTGGCTAATTCGATCGTACGGCAATATTCTGGCGGAATCAGTTTCTTCTTCCGCCATTTGTAAACAGCCTGAACCGTCACGCCACACAGCTCAGCGAGCTGAGCCACCGTCAAC
>JBBRBS010000171.1:0-4250 GCA_038205615.1 Burkholderiales bacterium
GTCAACGGCATACTCTGCGCAATTTCACAGCACAAAACCGTGCCGCCACCGATGACAAGAGGCGTGTTTGAAATCATTGCCGCCAGAGCAGGAACAGAGATTGAGCGCAAGCGCGCGGAAGACGAGTTACGCAAACTTTCACAAGCCGTTGAGCAAAGCCCTAACACGATTATCATCACCGACCTCGACGCGAACATCGAATATGTCAACGATGCCTTCGTCAGGGCGTCAGGCTACCAGCTGAGCGAAGTGATCGGACAGAATCCGCGCATCCTGCATTCCGGCAGGACTTCGCGTGAAGTCTATGATGACATGTGGGCTCATCTGGCACGTGGCGAGGTCTGGAAAGGCGAGATCACCAACCGGCGTAAGGACGGCAGTGAATATATCGAATCCGGCTTTGTCTCCCCGATACGCAGCGCAGACGGGTGCATAACTCATTATCTGGGCGTCAAGTACGACATCACCGAGCACAAGCAAACCGAAGCACAGGTACTCGCACAGTACCGGCATCTCGCGGCTATCAATGCGCAACTTGTGGAAACGAACAAGCAGCTGGAACAGACTAGAAACCAGTTGCTGCAATCTGAAAAGATGGCAGCCATCGGCTTGCTCGCCGCCGGTGTAGCGCATGAAATCAATAATCCAATCGGTTATGTGAATTCCAACCTCGGCACGCTGGAAAAATATCTGTCCGAAATTTTCGTTGTGATTGATAAATCCGAGGCTGCCGAAGCACTGACAGCTGCCGACAACCCGTTACTGGAAGAGCTGCACCGGCTTAAGGTGAAGATTGATCTCGCCTACATTCGTGAGGATACCAGGGCGCTGATTGCCGAATCTCACCAGGGATTGGAGCGCGTGAAGAAAATCATTCTCGACCTGAAGGAATTTTCCCATGCCGACAGCGCGGATCACTGGGGATGGGCTGACGTGCACCAGGGCCTGGATTCCACACTGAACGTCGTGTGGAATGAATTGAAATACAAATGCGAGGTAATCAGAGAATACGGCACATTGCCGAAAATATACTGTTTGTCTTCCCAGCTTAATCAGGTGTTCATGAACCTGCTGGTTAATGCCGCCCATGCCATCGAGGTGCGCGGCACAATCACCCTGCGTACCGGGCACGAAGGCGACAAAATATGGTTCGAGGTGGCCGATACCGGACGGGGCATCCCACTTGAGCATATTCCGCATCTGTTCGATCCGTTCTTCACCACCAAGCCGGTAGGCGAAGGGACCGGTCTGGGGCTTTCAGTATCTTACCGAATCGTGGAAAAACATCACGGCAAAATCGACGTGCAAAGCGGAGCTAACGGCACGACCTTTAGGGTCTGGCTGCCGGTGCGAAAAACAGTTACCAAGGAGCGAAGACATGAAACAAGAAGCAATCTTGCCTGAAAGAACGCCGGCAACGCTGTTGTTTATCGACGACGAGGCCAATATCCTGAACTCGCTCAAACGCCTGTTCCGTCCGCTCGGCTACAACATACTCATTGCGGAAAACGGTGCGCAGGCGCTTACCCTGCTGAAAAATGAATCGGTCGATCTGGTTATCTGTGACATGCGCATGCCGCAGATGACCGGTGCCGAGGTGATGGAGCAGATACGCGGTCAATGGCCAGATGTGATACGCATTCTGCTGACCGGACATTCTGATCTGAACTCCACCATTGCGGCGATCAATCGCGGCGAAATCTATCGTTACATCCCCAAGCCGTGGGATGACAACGAGATCGTACTGATGGTGCGCGATGCACTGGAACGAAAAAATCTGCTGGCCGAAAAACAACGGCTGGAAGCGCTGACGCAGCAACAGAATGAGACGTTAAAGGAACTCAATGCCAGCCTGGAGGACAAGGTGCGCCAGCGTACCGAAGAGCTCAGCTGCGCACTGGAGTCGCTGGATCATGCGCACGGGCAGCTGAAAAAGGATTACTTCGCCACCATTCATATTTTCTCCAATCTGATGGAGTTGCGCCGCGGCACGATGAACGGACATTCTCGACGCATTGCAGAACTGTGCCGCAACATTGCACAAGGAATGGGCTGCTCAGAAACAGAGATTCAGAATCTGGAAGTTGCCGCGCAGATGCATAATATCGGCAAGATCGGCCTGCCTGACCACCTGCTGGACAGGCCTTTCGTCGAATTGTCTTACGATGAACGCGTCCAGTTTGGCAAACATCCGCTGCGTGCGGCCGCGATATTGATGGCGCTTGCGCCATTGGCCGATGCCGCAGAACTGATACGCTATCACCGAGAACATTACGACGGAATCGGTAACTCGTCGGGGCTGAGCGGATCAGCCATCCCGTTGGGGGCACGCATATTACTGGTTGCCAGTGATTATGAATCGCTCCAGAAGGGCTTGATCGGGCGCAGCAAACTGGCACCGAGCCTGGCGCTCAATATGGTTATCAATGCCCGTGGCTCGCGCTACGATCCTGACGTTGTCGATGTATTCCGCGAGCTGGTGGCCCATGCGGGGCAGCACCGTCATGCCGAGACAGAGTTCCAGTTGACCAGCGCTCAGCTGCGCGAGCACATGCTGCTTACACGCGACATCATGACGAGCAACGGGATGTTGCTGCTGCTCAAGGACTCGACGCTGAATATGGCACACATCCATGAAATACGGAAATTCGAGCAGATGGCCGGCGAACAGCTGACGATTCATACACACTCGGTATAACTCGCACAGTCTGCGGATATTAGCCGCGCAGTGATCGCTGCAAGGCTTATTTGTTCGCGATGGTTCTCGCTTCATAAAAGCGAAACTGATTGCGCCCGGCGTTTTTGGCCTGATACATGGCTAGATCCGCCCACTTGAGCAGATCCTCCTTGTCGACTTCGTGCGGGCCAAACATCACCACGCCAATACTTGCAGAAGACTGATGCTCAACCCTCGTTTGCGCTTTTCCCTCATGCATGACTGTGAGCAGGTAGGGAACGGCCAAAGCAGCGCATATTTTTTTTGCGACGATGCTGGCATGTGCGCTCGATTCGTCCTTGTCATCGCCCTGATTGTTGATCATCACGACGAATTCATCGCCACCGAATCGTGCAACGGTATCCACCTCGCGCACGCAACTGACAAGGCGATGTGCAGCCTCAGTCAACAGCGCATCGCCCGCACTATGCCCCTGAGTATCATTGAGCGTCTTGAAATTATCCAGGTCGAGAAACATCAGCGCGCCATAACTACCGCTGCGCTTGTTGGCGGATATGGCCTGTTCGAGCCTGTCGTTTAGCAGACGGCGATTGGGCAGTTGCGTCAAGTTATCGTAAAAAGCCAGCACGCGAATCTGCTCTTCGGCCTGTTTACGACGGGTGATGTCGTGCATCGTGGAAACATAATGGCTGATTGCCCGGTTGCCACCCTTCACGGCAGTGATCGCAAGCCGTTCCGGATAGACCTCACCGTTTTTACGCCGGCTCCAAATTTCACCCTGCCATGTCCCGGTGCGATCGACGCTTTCCCACAGGACGGCATAAAAGTTTTCATCATGGCGGTCAGATTTGAGCAGGTCCAGTGTCTGCCCTACCGCCTCCTCTGCCGTAAAGCCGGTAATCGCAGAAAACGAATGGTTGACCCGCAGGATGACTCGATGCGCATCCGTGATTACCATGCCGTCCTGTGTCTCGAAGGCTGTGGCTGCGATGCGCACCTCGGCTTCGCCAACAGCCCATTTGCGCATGAAAAACGAGGCTGCGGTAGCAAATACAGCCGTTACGAAAATTGTAAGCGAATGCGATTCCCAGGCCGTCATATCGCCCATGAAAACAAGCTCTTTCATGGATTCATATGAGGCCATTAACAATGCCACGCCGAAAAAAATGCCGGCCAATTGAGTGACAGAGGATGGATTAAAGGCGGGTATCTTCATGTATTACAAGTATAGGTGAAGGGCAGTTGAGCCATTTTTAAAAAGCCTGCGCACATTCATGCACAGGTTCATAGTGTAACGTTTAAATGATGTCCGTAAATTTTTTAACTTCGCAAATTTACTCCACGAATAGACAGCCTTGACAACGACGACGGCTTCTTTGTCCGTGCGCAGATTGTAATGTTGCCAACATTCGCAACACTATACGGATATCGTGCTCACAGTCAGTTTCATCCCGTCAAACTGTAACAATTTTCGCCTTGCATTAACAGTATTACTGTATATACTGTTATTTATCGTATAACGACAAGTTCTGATTTAAAAGGAGAATGTGTGATGGAACAGCAATTTTCGCCC
>JBBRBS010000172.1:0-4197 GCA_038205615.1 Burkholderiales bacterium
CGCAGATCCTTGATGCGCGACTGATCCAGCACGTAGGAGCGAATCTGGTGCCCCCAGCCGATATCGGTCTTGCCGTCTTCCATTTCCTGTTTTTCTTCGTTGCGCTTGCGCAACTCCTCCTCGTACATGCGCGATTTGAGCATCGCCATCGCCTCAGCACGGTTTCGGTGTTGCGAGCGGTCGCTCTGACATTGCACGACAATATTGGTCGGGATGTGGGTGATACGTACCGCAGAATCAGTCTTGTTGATGTGCTGACCACCGGCGCCTGATGCGCGATAGGTATCTACACGCAGGTCGGCCGGGTTGATGTCGATCTCGATCGAGTCATCCACTTCAGGATAGACGAACACGCTGGAGAACGAGGTGTGGCGGCGATTACCCGAATCAAACGGCGATTTTCTAACCAGACGATGCACGCCGGTCTCGGTTCTCAGGTGACCAAAGGCGTATTCGCCGATGATCTTGATCGATGCGCCCTTGATGCCGGCAACTTCACCGTCGGACAGTTCCAGTATTTCCACCTGATAGCCTTTACGCTCGGCGTAGCGCACATACATGCGCATCAGCATGGAAGCCCAGTCTTGCGCCTCGGTGCCGCCGGAGCCTGCCTGAATATCGATAAAGCAGCTGTTCGGATCCATCGGATGGTTGAACATGCGGCGAAATTCCATTTCGGCGACGCGACGCTCGATGTCGGCAATGTCGGCAGCGGTGCTGAGCAGCGACTCTTCGTCGTTTTCTTCCTGGGACATTTCAAACAATTCGGCCGCATCGGACAAGTCTGACTGAATTTTCCCCAAACCCAGCACGACGCCTTCGAGCATCTTGCGCTCGCGGCCCAGTTCCTGCGCGCGTTTGGCATCCTGCCAGATGGCCGGATCCTCGGCCAGTTCGCAGACTTCGGTCAGGCGTTCCTGTTTGGTATCGTAGTCAAAGAGACCTCCGTAATTCGGCGCTGCGCAAGGTCAGGTCTTGCAAGTGATTATTGATTGAATTGATTTGTTCGACTTCCATGATTTTGTCCTGAGCTGGTGTGCTGATAAGCTGGCGATTATAGCGCAAACAGGCCGAACAGAATCCCGCAAGCGATGGCAAAGAAGCTGACGGAGACGTGTTTAGCGAGGCTTTTTCCGCCCAGGGAAACAACCAGAGCGAATTTGAAGGCGAGGTTGGACAGATAGGCGATGGCGATGGCTGTGACGGTCTGATGTTCGGAGAGCTTGCCGATATTGAACAGGCGCAGGCTGGATAGGACAATGGCGTCCACATCGGTCAGCCCCGATACCAGGGCGACGATATATAAACCGCGACTGCCGGCCAGCTCTTCCATCCAGGCTGTGCCCAGCAACACGACGACATACAGTAAACCGAAGCCGATGGCCGAATGTAGTTCGGCCGGGTTAGAGGTTTCAGGGACATAAAGCTCGGTGGCTTTGTCCATTTTTCGCCAGTTGTATAAGGCGACGATCAGGCCGAACAGCAAGCCTGCGGCCAGTACCGGCATCAGCTTGGGTAGTGCGCCGTAGGACACGATGGTGCTGACGATCATCAGGCGCAGGATGACGACCAGACTGGCAATCACGATCACCGAGGCGGCCAGATTGGACATTAATGGATTGAGTTTGCCGTGTTTTGCATAGATCAGCGTGGTCGCGGTGCTGGACACCATGCCGCCGAAAAAACCCAGCAGTGGTGCGCCGTACCGGGTGCCGACGATTTGCAGTGCGGCATAACCTGCCAGACTGATGCCGGAAATCAGCACCACCATCAGCCATGACTGATACGGATTAAAGGCCTGAAAGGGGCCGTAATTCTGATTGGGCAGGATGGGGAGCACGATGAAGGTCAGCACGGAAAACTGCAGTACGGCCACCAGATCGCGACGTGTGAGTTTTTGTGAAAATCCGCGCAGTTCGGGTTTGAAGTAGAGCAGGGCGGTCACCCCGATCGCCAGCATTACGGCAAGTTTGCTCATGTCGTACCAGATCATCGCGCCCAGTCCGTAACAGAGCAGCAGGGCGATCACCGTGGTGGTGCCCGGGTCGTCATCATGACTGTGTATGTAGGACGCGATGATCATGCCGGCGACAGCGACCAGACCCGTGATCAGCAGCCAGGGGGAGCCCAGTTTGGTTGAGAGCAAGGCGGACAGTGTGCCGAAAACGGCGACCAGCGCGAAGGTGCGCAGCCCGGCGCGGGCAGAGGGGTTGCGCTCGCGCTCAAGACCGATCAGTAAGCCGATGGCGAGGCTGGTGATGAACTGCGGCAAGGCTTCGATGCCGTTGATTTGCAGAAAACCGGTTTCCATCAAGTTACCCCTTTAAAGCAGGATCGTAGATTGAGTATTCAGGAAAACCCGCTGCCCTGCATTTGGCTCAGTTCTGTTTGCTATTCCCAATGCCGGACGATGAGTTGCAGAGTCTGATTGCCATTGTATTCATTGATGCTCAGGCTGTATACGGCATGGATGTATTCCGGCAAGGGTTCATTGTGTCCGAACAGGATCGCGTCGATCATATTGCCCTCATCCGTGGACAGGCGCAGCTTCAGGTGTTTCTCGCCGACCACGCGCTGATTCAGCACCTCAAAATCATCGTCGAATTGCGGAGCCGGGAATCCCTGGCCCCAGACCTGTTCGTCCAGCATGCGGGCGGCTTCCAGCGTCATGCCGGCGGAATCAAGCGGGCCATCGGTTTCGATGCGCTGTGCCAGATCGTTCGGGCTGAGCAGTTCGCTGGCAACCTGCTCGAACGCGTCGACGAAGGCTGCAAAATCAGCCTCGGCGATGCTCAGTCCTGCCGCCATCGCATGCCCGCCGAATTTCTTGATCAGTTGCGGATGGCGTTTGCTGACCAGATCCAGCGCATCGCGCAGATGCAGGCCTGCGATGGATCGGCCTGAACCTTTCAGCTCGCCATTGTTAGCTTGCGCAAAGGCGATCACCGGCCTGTGGAATTTGTCTTTCAAGCGCGAGGCGAGGATGCCGATCACCCCCTGATGCCAGCTTTCATCGAACAGCGTCAGGCTGAAATTGTCGTGCGGGTTGACGGATTCGAGCACAGCCAGTGCGCCCTCCTGCATGTCAGTCTCGATGCTGCGTCGTTCGCGGTTCAGGCTGTCAAGTTCGCTTGCGACCTGCATGGCATAAGCTGCGTCATCGGTCAGCAAGCCGTTGATGCCCAGACTCATGTCGTCCAGACGTCCTGCTGCATTCAGTCGGGGACCCACGGTGAAGCCCAGATCGAGACTGCCCACCTTGTCGGGTGTTTTTTTAGATACCTGCAGCAGTGCGTTGATGCCGGCGCAGGCACGCCCTGCGCGGATGCGCAGCAATCCTTGCTGCACCAGAATGCGGTTGTTCTGATCCAGTTTAACCACGTCGGCGACTGTGCCCAGCGCGACCAGATCGAGCAGTTCCAGCAGTTTTCGTCCGCGCTCGTCAGTCATCTGTCCGCGGCTGCGCAGTTCGGCGCGCAAGGCCAGCAGCACGTAGAACATCACGCCCACGCCCGCCAGATGTTTGCTTGGGAACTCACAGCCCGGCTGATTGGGATTGACGATGCAGGCAGCCGCAGGCAGCGTATCGCCCGGCAGGTGATGGTCGGTAACGAAGACCTGCATACCGAGTCGATTGGCCTCATTCACGCCGTCCACGCTGGCGATGCCGTTGTCGACCGTCAGCAAAATGTCAGGCTCAGATTGCGCCGCCATATGAACGATCTCCGGCGTCAGGCCGTAGCCGTATTCAAACCGGTTGGGTACGATGAAATCGATGTGCGCACCGAACGCGCGCAGGCCGCGCACCGCCACCGCACAGGCTGTCGCGCCGTCGCAGTCGTAGTCGGCGATGACCAGGAGTTTCTTCTGCGCCGCGATCGCATCCGCCAGCAGTCTGGCCATTTCTTTTGCATTTTTCAAGTTATCGAAAGGCAGCAGATGGGCGAAGGAGGTTTCCAGTTGCAGGCGATCATCAATGCCACGCGCGGCAAATATTTTGGCCATGGCAGGCGGAAAGCCAGCTTCAGTCAGATATTGCCGGGCAGTTTCCGGAATGATGCGTGGCGTGATTTGTGTCATGGTGTGCCGAAGTCTCTCAAGTGGGCTGAGTTTAACATTCGGCGTCGGCCTGTGGTTCAAGCGGGGAAAGACTCTGACGGCCAGCGGCCTGCCAGCGAACACCGCGCTGCCGCTAAC
>JBBRBS010000173.1:0-4157 GCA_038205615.1 Burkholderiales bacterium
CTTCTGAATGATGTTCTCGACATCCTCGCCCACATACCCCGCTTCGGTCAGCGTAGTTGCATCCGCCATCACAAATGGCACATCCAGCATGCGTGCCAGCGTTTGCGCCAGCAGCGTTTTGCCGGACCCTGTCGGACCGACCAGCAAAATATTGCTCTTGGACAGCTCAACGCCATCGTTCGTGTTGCACTTGAGACGCTTGTAGTGGTTGTACACCGCCACCGACAAAATGCGTTTCGCGCGCTCCTGACCGATCACATACTCGTCGAGCGTCGCGCAAATATCCTTCGGTACTGGCAAGTCGGACTTGTCTTCTTTGCCAGCCTCGCCTTGAATCTCTTCGCGCATGATGTCATTGCACAACGTGATGCACTCGTCGCACACGAACACGGAAGGTCCCGCGATCAGCTTCTTCACTTCATGCTGACTCTTGCCGCAGAACGAACAGTAAAGCAGTTTTTCGCCTGATTTCTTATCGATAGCCATACTGACCCTCTATCTAGTTATCGTTAAACACGCTTTTCAAGCACTTGATCGACCAGACCATAGGCAACGGCATCCGCTGCGCTGAGGAAGTTGTCGCGATCCGTATCGCGCTCGATTGCATCGACCGTCTGACCGGTGTGAAATGCCAGCATTTGATTCAGTTTCTGTTTCAAATACAAGATTTCTCGGGCGTGAATTTCGATATCGGACGCCTGACCACGGAAACCACCCAAAGGCTGATGAATCATCACGCGCGAATTAGGCAGCGCGAAACGCTTGCCCTTCTCGCCCGCTGTCAGCAGGAATGCACCCATGCTGGCTGCCTGACCGATGCACAATGTGCTGACGGCAGGCTTGATGAATTGCATCGTGTCGTAGATCGCCATCCCCGCCGTGACTGAACCACCGGGCGAATTGATATAGAAGTGGATGTCCTTGTCCGGATTTTCGGATTCCAGAAACAACATCTGCGCCACAATCAGATTCGCACTGTGATCGTTCACCTCACCCACCAGGAACACAACGCGCTCCTTGAGAAGACGCGAATAGATGTCATAGGCTCGTTCACCGCGTCCGCTGGTTTCAACAACCATCGGAATCATGCCGATATTTTGCGGTTCCTGGTAATGCATCTTAGCTCCCCATCAATTCAGCAAAAGCCAGCGCCTTGTCGGAAACCTTGGCACGGGACAACACCCATTCAACCACATTTTCTTCGAGCACCAGATTTTCGATTTCCTGGTAACGTGCAGGATCGGCATAATACCAGCGCACAACTTCCTCAGGATGCTCAAAGCTCTGCGCATAATCTTCAACCAGCACGCGAACACGTTCCGGCTGTGCCTTCAGGTCGAATTTTTCGACCAGATCAGCCAGAATCAGTCCCAGCTTGACGCGCTTTTCGGCGCGCTCTTTGAACAGTTCAGCCGGCAGTTGCATGCCCTTCATAGCCATACCGCGCTTTTCCATGTCTTGCACGGTTTGTTCCATCAGACGCTGCGATTCCCACTGCACCAGTGCAACTGGCAGCTCGAACTGAGCAACCTTGACCAGCACATCCATCGCCGCGTCCTTGTTGCGACCCTTCAGACGGCGCACCACTTCACGCAACAGATTGCTGCGAATCTCGTCTTCGAGCTTGGTTACGTCACCATCGCTGATGCCGACCGACTTGGCGAATTCCGCGTCAACTTCAGGCAATACCGGGCCTTCGACGCTGTTCAGCGTGATGGCGAAAGTCACCTGCTTACCGGCGACATCCTTGCCGTGGTATTCCTCAGGGAAAGTCATATCGAACGATTTTGTCTCGCCGACCTTCATCCCTGCGATAGCGGCTTCAAATTCGGGCAGCATGCGGCCAGAACCCAACTCAACCGGATATTCCTTGGCTTCACCGCCTTGAAACACCACGCCATCAAGGGTACCGACGAAATCGATCACAACCTTGTCGTCACTGGCAGCTGCACGATCAACGGCAGCATAGCTTGCACGCTGCTTGCGCAGTGTCGCGACCGTGTTGTCGATATCAGCCTGGCTTAATTCATAAGTCGAACGCTCGAGTGATTCAGCCGCAACATCGCCCAATACCACTTCAGGGTAAACCTCGAAAGTTGCACTGTATTCGATCTCGTCAGCATTCCAGTCGCTTGTTTTTACGGTGAACTCAGGATCACCCGCAACGCGCAACTCCTTAGCCTGAACGGCTTCGGCAAACGACTGTTGCAAGGCCTGGCCCAACGCTTCCTGGCGCGCCTCCATGCCATAATGCTGCTCGAGGATTTTTGCAGGAATCTTGCCCGGACGGAATCCGGCGATTCGGGCCGTACGACCGATGTGCTTCAAGCGGTTAGCCACTTGTCCACGAAGGGCTTGCTGGGGAATAGTTGCGTTCAGGCGACGTTCTAACGCGCTCACGGTTTCTACGCTTGGCATACTGAATTTCCTTGAAATAAATTAAATGGGATGCTGGTAAAGGAGAAACCTTGGCTAAATACCAAGTATTTGTTTTAACTTGGAAATCAGCATGCAACACGATTAAGTGCTACGGATGACGTTCCTGTCCATTGCTCGCATCCGACAGATTGTAACAGAATCCTGATTTTCCGACATGCCGCAGGTTTGGGCCACAGATTACCCGCTGTCACTCGATTGTTTCACCAGCCAGCCGTTCTGTTAGACTTATTCCGCAGCGACGCAGTCTGCTCCACGACAAGCTGCCGGGTAAATAATAGCGCGCATTGGCGGTCAGTTCTTAACGCGTGCGAACATGGGTAACTCAACAATTTTTTGGAGTATTGTCATGAAAAAGAGCATTGCAGTTTTGGCTGTAGCGGCGTTTATTGCGACAGGTTGCTTGTATGACCGCGACGATGAGCATCGCAACCGATATCCTGTTGAGCACAGAGAACATCGTGACGAAGGGCGCCAACCCGCTCGTCAATATGAACCCGTTCGCCAACCAACACGGGAATATCAACAGGAGCGCGACAATAGCCAACGACGAGACAGTGGTGAACAACGGCGCGACCAAAAACGGGACAGTGGCGAACAACGCCGTGAAGACAGGGATTAACAAAATCTGAACAGCGTAAGAAATCCGGACCGACGCGGTTCAGCGGGATTCGTCCAGTCCGTGCGTCGGTTGCGTGTCGACTGAAGCTGCCGCATCAAGGTGATTTGATGCCGGCAACGAATGAATGGCTTGGGGGTGAGTTCCAAACAACGCGTAGCGTAGGTCACAGTCTGGTTTTATCAATACGGCCGTTGACTGAAGTCTCCAGGCTCACCGCGCCCCTCCCCCTGAACCGGCTCAAAATTCCGGCGCAATCTCCGCCAGGATAGCTATACGATCCAAAATGCTGGCTCCAATCCGCTGTCAACTCAGATACATCCAGGCTCGAAATTTTTCCAGCACTCTCGGATGACAACTTCACCCCGCCCAGCCAGAAATCTTCATTTGCACTTTCCAGAACAAAATAGGCCCCCGGATTGTGGAGGCTTAAATTATCCGAATCTTTGTAGATAAAACAGCCTATCGTTTTAATTTCATGATTGGCCAACTTTGCCAACCCCGGATATTGATCCTTTTGGGATGGATCGGTATCCGAAGGCGCCGCCCATGCCTGAATCTCGGGTGAGAATGACACTTTAATATCGCGCCTGCCATTTGAATCGATCAAGACCTTCTCGCGACTTTCCCGTGCAAGCAGCGCTTTTCTGAAATTTGACAATGCTGGTCCTATTAAATCACGCCAATCGCGATAAGGTTTTCCTATCCCGTCCTGCACATCGCCGATGATAAATTTTGGAGCGGACGCGCCATATATCTTCTCCAGTAAAATTTGTACACCAGGCGCCTGAGCAAAACAATTTTGCACCATGGCAGGATTGCTATACCAAACTGCATCCCTTTTGGATTCGTCAATGAATGACTTCATCACAATGGCCGTATCGATATTGGACAGGCCAAGCTTCGTCAGCTTATCCAGCCCGATGCTGCAGGCATTGGTTAAATCACGCCCTTGTGCGGCGGCCATCATTTGTAACAGACTGGGCGAAGTGTCATTGAGAATTTGTAAAAAATTAAGATGCCTATCCTTCATTTGATGATTCAGCACATTCGCCGCAGAGATGCTGTCCGGATTTGGCAAGCCAGCCCCCCCGATGCAGCA
>JBBRBS010000174.1:0-4106 GCA_038205615.1 Burkholderiales bacterium
ATGTCCAGTTCTGACAGCAACACGGCGGCGATGGGCGTCAGACGCGCTTCCGTGTAGAGCATCGCGGCCGAATTGTCGCCATCCCGGGAGCCGAAATTGCCCTGTCCGTCGACCAGCGGATAGCGCAGGGAGAAGTTTTGAGCCAGCCGCACCATCGCGTCATAAGCCGAGGAGTCGCCGTGCGGGTGAAATTTACCCAGCACTTCACCGACCACGCGCGCTGACTTGACGAAGGTGCTGTTGTGCGTCAGCCCCATTTCCCGCATCGCGTAAAGGATGCGGCGCTGCACCGGCTTCTGTCCGTCGCAGACATCCGGCAGCGCACGCCCCTTCACCACCGAGACTGCATATTCCAGATAGGCGCGCTCGGCATACTGGGCGAGCGGAACGAAGTCCCCTTCCGGCAACGGCGGCAGTGGCAAGAACTCGCGAACCAGTTTAACCGCAGGTTCAACGATTGCTTTTTCAGCCGGCGGCAACTCGCCTTTGGATGCTTCGAACAATTCTTCTTGTGTATCAGACATCGCCTGTCACCTCATTCCCGTGAAACTCCAGCCATTCGCGCCGGGAACCGGATTCCTTTTTCGCCATCAGCATGTTCATCGTTTGTTCAGCAGCCTGAAAGGACGCCGCATCCAGCTGCACACACAGAGCGCGCCGGGTGTCAGGACACATCGTGGTTTCCCACAATTGCAGCGGGTTCATCTCGCCCAGCCCTTTGAAACGCGAAATGCTCCAGGAACCTTCGCGTACCTTTTCCTTGCGCATCCGGTCTTCGATTGAGGCCAGCTCGTCGATGTTCAGCGCATACAGCTTGCGCAGCGGCTTTTTTCCCTGGGCCGGCACATCGATACGGAACAGCGGCGGCTGGGCCAGATAGATGTTTCCGGCCGCAATCAGTTTCGGAAAATGCCGGAAAAATAACGTCAGCAGCAAGGTGGCGATATGCGAGCCATCCACGTCCGCATCGGCCATGATGTAGATGCTGTGATAACGCAAACCCGACAGATCAATCTTGTCGGTCATGCTGTGCGGGTCAACGCCGATCGCAACCGCGATGTCGTGCACTTCCGTGTTGGAAAATAACCGGTCGCGGTCCACCTCGAAGGTGTTGAGCACCTTGCCGCGCAACGGCAGGATGGCCTGAAATTCCTTGTTGCGTCCCTGTTTAGCCGAGCCGCCGGCCGAATCCCCTTCGACTAAAAACAGCTCGTTGCGTGCGGGGTTGTATTCCGCCGCATCGGTGAGTTTTCCGGGCAAGACGGCGACCGCCGAGCCCTTTTTCTTCTCGATTTTCTGCGTCGACTTCATCCGGCTTTGCGCCTGTTTGATCGAAATCTCGGCGATCTTCTTGCCATATTCGGTGTGCTCGTTGAGCCACAGCAACAAAGGGTCGCTGACCATGCCGGAGACCAGTTTCAACGCATTGCGCGAAACCAGTTTTTCCTTGGTCTGCCCCTGAAATGAGGGATCGAGCAGTTTGGCCGACAGCACGAAACTGACGCGACAGAAGACGTCGTCGGAGGCGAGTTTAACGCCCTTGGGCAACATGCCGTGCAGATCGATGAAACTCTTGACCGCGTTATACACGCCGTCGCGAAGGCCGGCATCGTGCGTGCCACCCGACCAGGTCGGGATCAGATTGACGTAGGATTCGCGGGTGATATTCCCTTCCTCAGCCCACGCAAACGCCCAGGCTGCCCCTTCCCCCTCGACAAAACTCTCATCGCCGCCACGCCCGATGTAACGCTCGCCGGAAAAGATCGGTGCTGCCAGTTCCGCATCAATCAGCGCCTCGGCCAGATAGCCGCGCAATCCGTCAGGATAAGACCAGGATTTGGTCTCTTTCGTCTTTTCGATATATAACGTGATCGTCACGCCCGGCAGCAAGACCGCCTTGGCGCGCAGCGCACGCTCCAGTTGCGCGAGGTTGATCGCGGGGTTGTCGAAATACTTGGGATCCGGCCAGGCCCGCACGAGGGTGCCGGTCTTGCGCTTGGCGCACGCCTGGATTCTTGCCAGCGGGCTTGCTGCGACGCCGTTTTCAAAACGCAAATGATGCTCGCCGCCGTCCCGGTAAACCGTGACTTCAACGGCCGTCGACAACGCATTGGTGACGGCAACGCCGACGCCATGCAATCCGCCGGCGAAGCGGTATGCGCCGCCGCCTGATTCCTTGTCGAACTTGCCGCCCGAATGCAGGACGGTAAAAGCCACTTCGACGACCGACACGCCTTCCTCGGGATGAATGCCGACCGGAATACCCCGTCCCTCATCCTGAACCGATACCGACCCGTCGTTGTGCGCGGTGACGGCGATGGTTTTTGAATATCCAGCCAGCGCTTCATCGCAGGCGTTGTCCACCACCTCGGTGATGATGTGGTTGGGATTATCCAGCGTCGTGTACATGCCCGGGCGCTGTCGCACCGGCTCCAGACCGCGCAACACCTTGAATGACGACTCGTCATACGTTGAACTCACAGCTACCTCCACGTTTTTGGTTTATCCGGCCGACAGCGAACGCTCGACGATCTCGAATACATCAGGAGACAGGCCGGCATGGCGATGCATCAAGGTCAGGGCGGCGCGGGCATGTGTCTGACGCGCTGCATCAAACTTGCGCCAGCGATCGAAACAGCGTGCCAGTCTTGCGGCTACCTGCGGGTTGATCGCATCGAGACGGCAGGTCTGCTCAGCTAAAAAGCGGTAACCGCTGCCGTCGGCGGCATGGAAACGCACATGATTATTGCCGAATGCGCGCAGCAGGGCATAGACCTTGTTCGGGTTGCGCAAATCGAACGCCGGGTGGCAGACCAGCTGCTCGACATCCTTGAGTGTGTCAACCCGGCGGCTGCCGGCCTGCACCTGCAACCACTTGTCGAGCACCAGCGGTTCGGCTTGCCAGCGCAGGTAAAAGGCGTCCAGCGCCAGATTCCGTTCATCGCTGTCCGTCTGTGCCAGAACGCTTAGTGCTGCGAACTGATCCGTCATGTTGTCAGCCGTATCGAACTGCTGCATGGCCTGCGCACGATAGACCGGGTCATCCACTTCACACAGGTAGCCCAGACATAAATTGCGCAGGGCTCGACGACCGGCCGCGCGCGCGTCGGGACTGTAGCCAGAATCTGGCGCAAGTCGATCGTAACAGGCCGCCAGCTCATCCCCGAGCTGCACGCAGATATAGCGGCGCAGACCGTTGCGCGCGGCGTGCAACACATCGGGATCGACGACATCCAGTTGTTCGGCCAGGGTCGCCTCATTCGGCAGCGACAAGGCTTCGGCGGCAAAGGCCGGATCAGCCTCTGAACCTGCCAGCACCCGCGCCAGTGCTTGGGCGTAGCTGGCCGGCCAGATAGGGGTGCTGCCCGCACTGATCGCGGCGGTCGCGCTGACAATCAGGCGGCTGGCCAGTCGCTGTCCTGCTTCCCAGCGATTGAACGGGTCAGAATCGTGCGCCAGCAAGTGAGCCAGATCGGCGTCGCTGTAGGCAAAATTGAGCACGACCGGCGCCGAAAAGTCGCGCAGCAGCGAAGGCACAGGTTCTGAAATTATGTATTCAAAAACAAACTGTTGCGATACACTTTTAAACGACAATATACACTGAGAACCGGTTGCACTCTCGCCGGCCAGCCGCAGTGGCATATCTTGCCCGTCTTGACCGACCAGCCCAATGGTAACCGGAATATGGCAGGGCAGATTGTCGGGGTGGCCCATTGCTGCTGACTGACTCAGGTTCAGTATGTAGCGCTGATGAGCGGCATCGTAATGACCTGTTGCATTGACATGCGGCGTGCCGGCCTGTTCGTACCAGCGCATGAACTGGGTGAAATCAACGCCCGACGCATCCGCCATCGCGGCGACAAAATCGTCGCAGGTGACAGCCTGACCGTCGTGACGTTTGAAGTACAGATCCATGCCGCGACGAAAAGCCGCTTTGCCGGTCAGGGTCTGGATCATCCGCACCACTTCGGCGCCTTTGTCGTAAATGGTCGCGGTGTAAAAATTGTTGATTTCGATGTAGGACGCCGGGCGTACCGGATGCGCCATTGGACCCGCATCTTCCGGGAACTGCGCCGCGCGCAGGCCTCGCACCTCGCGGATGCGGG
>JBBRBS010000175.1:0-3985 GCA_038205615.1 Burkholderiales bacterium
CATCAGCCCTTTGGAGAGTACCGCCAGCGCCATGCCCGCCCATGCTGCCAGCATCCAGTTACGCTGTATTTTTACATCGGTCTCGGCCTGTCCCAGCAGCAGCGCAAAAATCCCCAGCGTGATGAAGAACGTCACCCCCATGTCCAGCGTGTTGATATGCGCCATCAGTGCATACAGCAGACTGCTGCTCAACAACAACGCGGCGTAACCTGCCGTCTCGCGCCCGAACAGACGCAATCCTGCAAACCAGACCAGAAACAGGCCGGCGAAGCCGGTGAGGGCCGCCCACAAACGCGACGTCCATTGATGTTCGCCAAACACGGTATAGGCGGTCGCGGTCGCCCAGTATTGTAGCGGCGGCTTCTCGAAATACTTTAGATCGTTCAGTCGCGGTGTCACCCAGTCACCGGAGACCACCATCTCGCGCGGGATTTCGGCGTAACGCCCTTCATCCGGCTTGATCAGCGTGCGGTATTCGAGATTGGCGAACCAGATCACCGCGATGCTGATCACCAGCCACCAGAGCTGCTTGGTAGTCAGTTTACTCATCACTTTCTGGCTACCAGCAACAGCGAACCGCCCAAGGGGAGGGAAATGCCACGTGCGATCAGCCAGCGTTCGATTTTCATCACACCACCCAGCAGGGTATTGGCAAGCTTGCCGGTCTTGAAGCCGGCATCCATCTGATCATCTGCCGCAGCGGATTTTTGCAACAATCGGGAGACTAACATCACTGGCAACAGCAGGCTGACGAAAGAGCTGACATATTCGACATTGAATCCGGCGCGCTCGACCTTGGCCAGCAATTCGGCGCGCGTGTAACGGCGTTTGTGATGCGCATAGTCGTCTGTACTACTCCACAACCAGCGATGCTGCGGCACGGTCACGATCACTCCTCCACCCGGCTGACAGGCCTGATAGATTTGTCCCAGCGCCGCCTGATCGTCGTCGATATGCTCCAGCACATCAAACGCGCCGATCAGATCGAACTCGTTCTGGTACGGTATATGGCAGGCATCCATCTGAAACAAACAGGCGTCCGGCACGCGCTGTTTGGCATAGCTCAAGCCTTCGGTAAAAATATCGCTGCCACAAAGCTGCGCTTCGGGATAAATTTGCCGTGTGCTGGACAGCACGAAGCCGGTACCGCAGCCAATCTCGAGGATGTTTTTTACAGCCGGAAAATACCGCAGCATGCAATCACGCAATATATTATTGCGACCGACAAACCAGAAATGGCCAGCTTCAATCGCCGCAAAGCGCTCGAATAATTCGGGATTGAATCCATCATTCTGGGCGGCCAATTGTGGCGCAAACGCCATGAAGCCGCCGCGCCCGGCCGGCGAATCGCCGCACGCTGTGCATTTCCAGTCGGTGCTGGTAAAGGGTTGTTGACAGGACAGACAAAATTTCATGAATTCATTCCCGGCAAATAGCCGAAAGGATTGCGGACGCAGATTTTAACGCGTCCTGCACAAATGCTCCAAACTTCTGCGCAAACGAGCGCAGATTCGGCAACACATGCGCTGTGCGCATCCGGATTCAGACACCCTGCTCTTTCACCTCGGTACGCGCCCAGCCTTGTGCAAAAGTGATGCGCAGTTCTGTTCCGACTGCCAACTTTGCAGCGTCCGACACCAGATGTCCGTTCTCGTCCTGCACCAGACTATAGCCACGCGCCAACACATGCTGCGGATTGAGCAGAACCAGATGCTGCGCGACCGTATCCAGGCGGGCCTGCTGTCTTTGCTGTACGTGGTGCACCGCCTTCACCAGCCGCCCTGCAAGATGAGTCAGTTTATCCTGCATCCGGTTGAAGTCGCTGCCTGCGCCGCACAGGCGTCTGTCATAGGCATCGCATCGCCATCGTTTCATATCCAGGTCATGTGCGAAACTACGCTGCAAGCGTTGTTGCAGTTGATCCAGGTGCAGCTTCTGGCGTTGCAGCTGCTGGGCGGGATGAACCACCCGGCGCTGCAAGTAATCCAATGTCTGCATCGCATTTTGCAACCGGTTGCGTTGCGCGCGAATCAGATGCTGCGCCATATCGCGCAGCCCCTGCAGCTGCGCATGGCGATCCGGCACGACACGCTGGGCGGCGGCCGTGGGTGTCGGCGCGCGTTCATCGGCAACAAAATCTGCAATTGTAAAATCGGTCTCGTGACCTACGCCGCTTACGATCGGAATATCGCAGGAGAATATCGCGCGCGCCACGACTTCTTCGTTGAACGCCCACAGATCCTCGATGCTGCCGCCGCCGCGACACAGAATCAGCACGCTGCATTCGGCACGCAGGCATGCAGTCCCAATGGCTTGCGCAATTTTTTCCGCACTGCCAACCCCCTGCACCGGCGCTGGATACAGTACCACCGGCACACCGGGCATGCGGCGCCGCAAGGTGGTCAGCACATCGTGCAACGCGGCGGCCTGAGGGGACGTGATGATGCCGATACGCCTGGGAAAAGCAGGTAAAGTACGTTTGTGCGCAGCGTCGAATAATCCTTCGTCTTCGAGTTTCTGCTTGAGCCTTGCGAACTGCTCATACAACACACCCATGCCTGCCGGGCGCAGTTGCTCGACCGTCAGTTGAAAATCACCGCGCGCCTCGTACAGGGCAGCTGCAGCCAGCACTTCGACCTGCGTCCCGTTGCCGATGGTTTTATCCAGCGACTGATTTTTATGACGGAACATCACACAGCGAACTTGAGCTTGTTCATCCTTGAGCACGAAATACCAGTGACCGGAGGCGGCCTTCACCAAATTACTTATTTCACCGCGCACCCAGAGCAAGGGAACATTCCCTTCCAGTAACTGATTGATTGCACGGGTGAGTTCAGACACGCGCAGCACGCGGGGCCGGTCTTCAAAAAAAAGAGCTTCAGTCATATTGATAATCCAGAATTATTCACAAACCCAGAGAACACGCCGCCTTGCGCCATGCCGCTCTTAACAAAATCGACACACTTACCATAACCAATTGATTTATAACAAAAATTTATCTTGGAAAAAAACAGGCAGGGTAAGAAAAACCCTTATAAGTCACCGCGTTAAACGCATATCCAACCTGTTTATCCACAGAGTTATCCACAGATATTGTGGGTAAATAAAAATACGCTTTGCGATCGCGGGATTAGCTCACAACGATGACGAAGCGCATGAGAAATCTTGCTCAACCTGTCGCGACAGGCTACAGTTGCGAATTTGGAGCCTCAGCTACGATCACCACGCAGTCTACGGTGCGGAGCAGCGGTTTGACAATTTAAGCATATTTGGAGAATACCCGTGTTTGCAATCGTAGAAGCGGCTGGCTGGCCGATCTGGTTTTTGATTTTTGCGTCCATCATAGCGACGGGTTTGATTACCGAACGACTCATTTACCTGCGCAGCAGCAGAATTACTCCTCCCGGCTTGCTGGATGAAGTGGTCAAGGAACTCAAGCAACGCGGCGTCAGCGACGGCATGTTAGCCAAACTGGCTGAGCATTCTCCGCTGGGGCGCATCTTCGCCGCCGGCCTGAAGAACATCAAGAGCACACCGGAGATCATGAAGGAGTCCATCGAGGAAGCCGGGCGCGCGACCTCGCACGACCTGGAGCACTTTCTCACCACGCTGGGCACAATCGCGTCCATCAGCCCGCTGCTGGGGCTGTTCGGCACCGTGGTCGGCATGATCGAAATTTTCGGCGCACAGACTGCGGCCGGCAACACACCGGCTGTACTGGCCCACGGCATTTCTGTGGCCCTGTACAACACCGCCTTCGGCCTGATCGTGGCGATACCCAGCATGATTTTTTACCGTCATTTCCGTGCCAAGGCAGACAGCCTGACCATCGAGATGGAGCAACAGGCGATCAAGCTGGTCGAAATTGTGCACGGTCAGCGCAAGGGTTAAGCCGACATGAATTTTCAACGCGGACGCGCTCGTGAAGAACCGGAAATCAACCTGATTCCGATGATAGACGTACTGCTGGTGATCCTGATCTTTC
>JBBRBS010000176.1:0-3953 GCA_038205615.1 Burkholderiales bacterium
ACGGGAAAGACGAATGATGACCATAAAAAACCTATCTAAATTATTAGTCTACAAGACCGGGGTGCAGGGCTTTACAGGAAAGTGACTCCCGTAATGCCGGGGATTTACTATTCGCCAGCAATGCGTCCGCTTACGCGAACCCTATCGCCACGAAAGGGCGCGCATTCTACGACACAAGCCCCGATGATAGCAAGTACCTTGATAATCAAAGGAATTAATAAGGCGCGTGTAGCAGACCGTTAGCGGTGCAACAATTGCTCCAGTACGAACTTACTACCCAGATACGCCATCAGTAAAAACGCAAAGCCGCTCACCGTCCAGCGCACGGCAATCTTGCCGCGCCAGCCATAGAAAACATGCCCATATAACAGCACCGCGAACACGCACCAGGAGATGAAGCCGAACAGAATTTTGTGATTGAACTGCCAGACCTTGCCGAAAATTTCCTCGGAAAATAGCACACCCGATACCAGCGTCAGCGTCAGCAACACAAAACCGATGCCTATCATCCGAAACAGCAGTGATTCCATTGTCATCAGCGGGGGCAGATTGCGCAGCACGCGCGGCAAGTTCGCATGACGCAGGCGCTTCTCCACCAGCGAAATCAGCACTGCATGCAGCATCGCGATTGTGAACAAGCTATAGGCCAGCATTGCGACGGCAATGTGCACCTTGAAGGCCAGCATATCTGTATGCGCCAATTGATGATCGGCAGGAAATACGCCCGGCAACAACAGTGTCACCGCTGCCAGTGGCAATACCAGCGCCTGCAGCCCGCCTATCGGATAGAAGAAGCGCGCCACCCAGTAGACCAGCAGGGTCAGCCATGCGATCAGCGACAGCGCATTAAATACGCCCAGATCAAAACCGCCGCCGGCAAATATACCCTGCCACAGCAGATATCCATGCATTGCGATCGGGATCAGCGACAAATGACCGACCGCGCCACGCCAGCGCGCATCACAATCGACACAGGCAGTCGCACGCCAGAAATAACCAGCCAGCAGCACGTAAGCTACAAAAGCGATGAAAGACAGGAGAAGATTAGGCATTTTTCTTCAGGATGTTTTAGACTCTCGAATTCTACATCATTTGCTTTGCGAGTTTTTGCCCACAGGGAAAAATCCCTGCTTGATGCGATTGCGAGTTGATGTTCACTGGACATCATCCCTGCCAGAACCATTTGCGAGTGGATGCTCACCGGACATCCTCCCTGCGAGAAACGCTTGCGAGTGGATGCACATACGGCATCATCGCTGCTAGAATCGATGCACTCTAAATTGGGGTGGCTTTTTTGCCATGCCATTTGATCACCTACAAGGACGCATATGCTGGACAATTTGACGCAACGCCTCTCCGGTGTCATTAAAAATCTGCGCGGCCAAGCCAGACTAACGGAAAGCAACATTCAGGATGCGCTGCGCGAGGTGCGTATGGCGCTGCTCGAAGCCGACGTCGCGCTGCCGGTCGTAAAAGAATTTGCCACTCAGGTTAAAGAGGCGGCACTGGGTCATGAGGTCATCGGCAACCTGAATCCCGGACAAGCCTTCATCGGCGTCGTACATCGCGAACTCACCAAGCTGATGGGCGAGCACAACGATGCACTCAATCTCACCACCACCCCGCCTGCCGTGATCCTGATGGCGGGCTTGCAAGGCGCGGGTAAAACCACGACCTGCGGCAAGCTCGCAAAACTGCTACACGACCAGCACAAGAAAAAAGTGCTGCTGGTCAGTTGCGACATCTACCGCCCGGCGGCGATCGAGCAATTGCGCACGCTGGCCGCGCAACTCGAAACCGACTTCTTTGCCTCCGACATCAGCCAGCGTCCGCAGGACATCGCGCTGGCCGCGCTCGATTTTGCACGCAAACATCATCACGATGTGCTGATCGTCGATACCGCCGGACGCCTTGCGATTGACGCTGTGATGATGGCTGAAATCCAGCAGCTGCACGCCAGCCTGAATCCGATCGAGACGCTGTTCGTGGTCGACGCGATGACCGGGCAGGACGCGGTGAATACCGCCAAAGCATTTGGCGAAGCCTTGCCGCTGACCGGCATCATCCTGACCAAAATGGACGGCGACTCGCGCGGCGGTGCGGCGCTTTCGGTACGCCACATCACAGGCCGCCCGATCAAGTTCATCGGTGTCAGCGAAAAACCCAACGGTCTGGAAGCCTTCCACCCCGAACGCATGGCCTCCCGTATTCTGGGCATGGGCGATGTACTGTCGCTGCTCGAAGAAGCGCAGCGCGGCGTGGATCATGGCGAAGCTGAAAAACTGGCCCGGAAGATGCAGACCGGCAAGGGTTTCGATCTGAACGACTTCAAGATGCAGTTCGTGCAGATGCGCAAGATGGGCGGCATGTCTGCCCTGATGGACAAGCTGCCTGCGCAACTCTCCCAGGCCGCAGCCGATTCGAAAGTGGATGACAAGTCCATCAACCGTCTGGAGGGCATCATCAACTCGATGACGCCGCTCGAACGCAGCCGCCCCGAACTGATCAAAGCCTCGCGTAAAAAACGTATTGCCGATGGCGCCGGCGTGAAAGTAATGCACGTCAACCAGTTGCTGAACCAGTTTGAACAGACGCAAAAAATGATGAAAATGTTCACCAAGGGCGGCGGCATGGCCAAAATGATGCGCAGCATGGCCGGAAAACTGCCCGGCATGCGTTAACTAAACCGGCTAGTTGCTACTAGCACTAAACGATGGGGATACGATGACAATCAAAGCAATCATATTTGACGTGGACGGCACGCTGGCCGACACCGAAGACGGACACCGTCTGTCCTTCAATAAAGCCTTTGCAGACTCGGGCCTCGATTGGAACTGGGATGTCGCGCTGTATGACAAGCTGCTCAAAGTGACCGGCGGCAAAGAACGCATCAGGTATTTCATCAGTGATTTTCTGAACGGCTTTACTAAACCCGACGATTTCGACGGATTCGTAAAAAATCTGCACGCCATCAAGACGCAGCATTACACCGCGATGATCGCAGAAGGCGGCGTTCCGTTGCGTCCCGGCATCAAACAGCTGATTCACGACGCGCATGCTGCGGGCATCACGCTGGCCATCGCCACCACCACCACGCCCGAAAATGTCTCCGCGCTGCTTGAAGTGGGGCTGGGTAAAAACTGGGCAGACCTGTTTGCCGCCAACGGCTGCGGCGACATCGTGCCGCACAAGAAGCCCGCACCTGACATCTATTTCTGGGTACTTGAAAAGCTGGGTTTAAAGGCTGCCGACTGCATCGCGCTGGAAGACTCCGAAAACGGCCTGCGTTCTAGCATGGCTGCCGGCATCAAGACTTTCGTCACCACCAACCACTACACGCGCAATCACGATTTTTCAGGTGCAGCGGCCGTGTTTGATGATCTGAGCGATATTAACCGCTTCTACAAGGCTGCCGGATTGGCGCTGCCCCAATAGCCACTACTGACGCATTCGGTTTAGAATGCGTGCTGTGTATCTACATTAACTTTAAGGAAACATCATGTATCAGATCGCTCCAAGCATTCTTTCCGCTAACTTCGCCAAACTGGGCGAGGAAGTTGACAACGTTCTCGCCGCGGGCGCAGACATCGTTCACTTCGACGTAATGGACAACCATTACGTGCCTAACCTGACGATCGGGCCTCTGGTCTGTGATGCGTTGCGCGCTCATGGCGTCACCGCTCCGATCGACGTGCATCTGATGGTTAAACCTGTAGATCGCATCATCCCCGACTTCGCCAAGGCCGGCGCAACTTACATCACCTTTCACCCGGAAGCGTCCGAGCACGTTGACCGCACGATCGGCCTGATCAAGGAATCCGGCTGCAAGGCAGGCCTGGTGTTCAACCCGGCCACGCCGCTGGACATTCTTGAATACATGCTGCCCAAGCTCGACATGGTCTTGCTGATGTCCGTGAACCCGGGGTTCGGCGGTCAGAAATTCATTCCTTACA
>JBBRBS010000177.1:0-3944 GCA_038205615.1 Burkholderiales bacterium
ATCGACACTGGAATCGACCGCTGACGGGATACTCGCGGTATCCGGTGTGGGGGATATCGAAGGCATGAATCACCGTTTTTCCGAAATGTGGGATATCCCAGCGGATATTCTGTCCTCAGGTAATGACAAGGCTGTGCTGGAGCACCTGATTCACTCGGCAGGCAATCCCCGATTGCTGAGCGATTTTTTCTACGATCAGGATGAGGGTGATCATGTTGTGACCATCGAGCTTTCGAATGGCAAAATATTTGAACTCAAGTCCTGTCCGCAACAGGCCACGCTGGGCCGAGTTTTTTCCTGTAACGACGTCACAGCGCGGGTGCAGGCAGAACGGGAGGCCAGGGCGTCCAAGGCCGAGGCTGATCGCGCTAATCAGGCCAAGGGGACGTTTCTGGCCAGCATGTCGCATGAAATACGCACGCCGATGAATGCCATCATTGGATTGTCGCAGTTGGCGCTCAACCAGCACGTACCGGATCAGGTGCGAGACTATCTGGAAAAAATCAACACCGCCTCGGAAAGTCTGCTGGGTATTCTCAACGATATCCTCGACTTTTCCAAGATAGAAGCCGGCATGCTCAGCATCGAGAACGTGCATTTCAATCTCGACGCTTTGCTGGACAACCTGCACAATATGTTTTCTGCGCGTGCAGGGGAAAAACGACTCGATTTGAACATCGACGTGCCTGCAGAGATGCCCGTCCAGCTGATCGGTGACGCATTGCGCATCCAGCAGGTGCTCTCCAATCTGGTGGGTAATGCCATTAAATTTACCGGCGAGGGCAGTGTTAACATACGGCTGCAACTGCTTGAGACGGATCGCTCACAAGCCAGAATACGGTTGGGCGTAACCGACACCGGTATCGGCATGTCGAAAGAGGATCAGCTCAAACTGTTCATCCCGTTCACCCAGACAGATACCTCCATCACGCGCCGATTTGGTGGCACCGGCTTGGGACTTGCCATCAGTCATAAGCTGGTGCAACTGATGGGCGGCGAATTCCATGTGGAGAGTCAGCCTGGGCAAGGCACGACGTTCAGCTTCGATCTGTTGCTGGATATTGCCTCTCTCGATATGCGTCAGGCAATTGCCCGCCAGCTGGTTAGGCGGCAGGCAGGTGATCTTGGTAATACGCTGCGCGAACGCGGTGAACAGCTTGCGGGGGTGCGCATTCTGGTGGCTGAAGACAACCCTATCAACCAGCAGGTCGTGAAAGAGTTTCTGCAGCTCTCAGGCATTATGGTGGATATCGCCAACAACGGCGAGGAAGCGCTGGCGTGGCTTGAACATAATGTTTACGGCGCTGTGTTGATGGATGTCAATATGCCGGTGATGGGCGGTGTGGAAGCGACCCTCAACATTCGCAGCCAGAGCCGTTTCGATGCGTTGCCGGTCATTGCGCTGACCGCAGTGGTGACACAGCAGGAACGCGATAATTGTCTGGCTTGCGGTATGAATGACTTTGTCACCAAGCCGATCAATCCTCAGGAGTTGATCCGTGTGCTTTGTCACTGGGTCGCAATACAAGCGCCTGCCGCAGCTATAAGCAGGCCTGCGCTGATTCAACCGCCGTCTGCGGGTCTGATTGACTTGAAAGGTTTTGATCTAAGCCTGCTAAGAGAAGTGCTGGACGATGATCATACGTTGATTTCTGAACTGTTATTCACGTTTCGGGATGGTCTGGAAAACACGATGTCAGATATTGATGGATATCTTGAAAAACAGGATTATCTGGGGGCGCATGCGCTCACGCACAGTGTTAAGGGGACGGCCGGCAGCATGGGAGCTTCATTGCTGTATGAGGCGGCAACCGTCCTGGACGATGTTCTCCGATCAGGGCAAATGGAGCCGGCAGCACTTGAGCGCTTCCGTCAGGTTCTGCAAGATACCCGCGAGGTGCTGGCCGGCTTGTAATAAAGCTCGGAGGCTTGCGTTACAGGCGCAACGCATCCCGGACTTTTTGTGTCAGATTGTCCGTCAGACAGTCAATTTCCACATTTTCCGGCATGGAACGCAGCCAGGTCAGCTGCCGTTTGGCGAGCTGGCGGGTGGCGATGATGCCGGTTTCCAGAAACTGCGCCGCGCTGATTTCACCCTCCATATGTTGCCACGCCTGCCGGTAGCCGACGCAGCGCATTGAAGGCAGTTCGGGGTGTAGCGCATATTTTTGCCGTAAGTCGCGCAATTCCTCAACCAGTCCCTGTTGCAACATCTGTTTGAAGCGGGTTTCGATGCGCTGATGTAGTACGCTGCGATCACCGGGTATCAGCGCGACCGAACTGATACGGTAGGGCAGGATTGCTTCGCCCTCTCTCTCACCCCTCTCTCCTTCCAGGAGAGTGGGCTTTAGTAGTTCGGACATCGGTTTGCCGGTGAGGCGATAGATTTCCATTGCGCGTTGTATGCGCTGGGTGTCATTGGGCGACAGGCGCGCCGCAGTTTCCGCATCCACTGCCGCCAGTTCCCGGTGCAACCAGGGCACGCCATGCAGGGCGATTTGTGCATCCAGTTCTGCGCGTACCGCCGCATCTGCGACCGGTAACGGGCTCAGTCCTTCCTTCAATGCCTTGAAATACAGCATCGTGCCGCCTGCCAGCAGCGGAATCTTGCCGCGCGCCGTGATGTCCTTCATCAGCGCCAGCGCATCGCGGCGAAACGCGGCGGCGGAATAGGCATCAGTCGGGTCGATGATATCGATCAGGTGATGCGGTGCGGCAGCCTGCGTTGCTGCATCCGGTTTGGCCGTGCCGATATTCATGTCGCGATAGACCAGCGCCGAATCCACGCTGATGATCTCCACCGGCAGTGTCTGCACCAGATCGACTGCCACGCCCGTCTTGCCGCTGGCGGTAGGACCCATCAAAAAGATTGCGGGAGGCAAGTTTTCAGTTTGCGGTTTTCGGTCTTCTGATTGAACTATGGATTGTTTCATGTTAATTCCCTGTCGCGTGTTTCTTTGATGGTTATGGCCGCCATTACGCTGATTGCGGCGGCGACTGAAATATAGCCGCCCACCCAGGATAACCCGCCGTGCAGCACCAGTTGTTGCGCGATGTAGGGGGCGAGTGATGCGCCCAGTATGCCGCCCAGATTGTAGGCGGCACCCGCACCGGTATAGCGCACCTGTGTCGGGAACAGTTCAGGCAGCAGGGCGCCCATCGGTGCGAAGGCGGCGCCCATCAGGAACAGTTCGAGGGACAGGAAGGCTGTGATCTGAAAAACAGAGCCGCTGGACAGCATCGGTTCGAGTAAAAAGCCTGACAGCAGCGCTGCACAGCTGGCTGTGATAATGACCTGTCGCCGGCCAAAACGATCCCCAGCCAATGCCGAAAGTGGCGTGGCAGCGGCCATAAACAGCACGGCCACACACAGCATGGAGAGGAATTGCGGGCGGGGAATACCGAGCGTGCCGGTGCCGTAGCTCAGTGAAAATACCGTGGATATATAGAACAGCGCATAGCACACCACCATGACCAGTGCGCCCTGCACCAGCGGCACGGCGTGACGGGTGAACAGTTCAACCGCCGGCAGTTTAACTTGCCGGTGTGCCAGCTTCGCTTTGACAAATACGGGTGTTTCAGACAGTTTCAGCCGCACGTAGAGGCCGATGATAACCAGTACAGCGCTGGCCAGAAACGGGATGCGCCAGCCCCATGCGCGAAATTGTGCATCGGTGAGACATTGCGAGAGCAACAAAAAACTGCCAACCGCTAACAGGAAACCCACTGGCGGCCCCAGTTGCGGGAACATGCCGAACCAGCCGCGCCGCCCCTTGGGTGCATATTCAGCGGCCAGCAAAGCTGCTCCACCCCATTCGCCGCCCAGTCCTATGCCTTGACCGAAGCGCAGCAGGCAGAGCAGGGCGGGTGCGGTCCATCCGATGAGTTCGTAGCCCGGCAGTACCCCGATCAGCGTGGTGGAAGTGCCCATCACCAGCAAGGAT
>JBBRBS010000178.1:0-3841 GCA_038205615.1 Burkholderiales bacterium
GATTCATCGCCTGCTTGATGAGTGGATAACCGGCCAGCGCGCCCACAATATACAAACCCGGTACATTGGATTCATACTGTTCGGTCAGTTGCGGTACCGAGGTCGAATCGCTGTTTGGAAAACACACGCCGAAGCTCTCTACCAGCTGGCGCGGCGGCTTGGCGCCCAGACGGGCAATGACGCGATGACAGTTGATCTGTTCGTGTCCCTCAGGCGTTTGCGCGACATAGGCAAGATTAAAATTATCCTGCGCCAGCGCATCAATTCGCTCAGTCATCGTACTGACCCGAGTTTCAATCTTGCCCTGAGTGACCGCTGCCATCAGCTGATCATAATTGGCTTCCTTGCAGTTGCTGAATTCTTCCTGACGGTTGATCAGAATCACACGATTCTGCCCGGCGAGTGCCAGCGCATTCTCCACGCCGGCGTCTCCTCCACCGACCACCACGATCGTTTCATTACAAAATTCGTCAGGATCATCCAGATGGTACTGCACCATGGGCAGGTCTTCACCTGGTACGGCCAGCTTACGGATATTCCCCTGTACACCGATGGCGAGCACGACAAATTCAGCGCTGATCGACTCGCCTGATGCCAATGTAATCTGAAAGGCACCGGACTGACCCGAGATATGGGTCACTGTCGCACCAACACGATAATTGACCTGATGCTGCGCGAGTTCCTCCCGCCAGGTGTCCAGAATATGTTCTCGAATACCCGCAGCGAAGCTCATCGAGCTGCGCAAAGGCAGCACTGCCGGCTCCGCCATCACGGGCTTGCCACGCTGAAAGTGATTAATCGTATTGGCCACATGAGGGGCCGCTTCGAGGAGCAGATGGGAAATGCCATGTTCTGCCGCACGCGCAGCGGCAGACAAACCACCGGGCCCCGATCCCACAATTACGATTTTGAAATGTTCACTCATCATGCAGGCGCCCCACGCCCTGTGCTAATAGATCGAATGGCAGTTCGCCGGTTGTCGCTCAGAATTCGTTGATTGTTCATGGCATGGTTGATGCTGTCAACGATGGCCTTACCGTATTAAATGAAAGCATAACACCGGTTACTTTTTTTTCGCCGATTTTGTGCGCTTCGGGACGGGCAGGCGGGTTTTTTGACTTCGAGCATGGGTGCCAAAAGGCTGGCTTTGAGCTGTGTTGGTATTTGGCCGGATAGCTAAAAAACAAATACAATCAACCGGTTATGCGGATGATTGTATTTTTTTGTTATTCCTCTGCGTTCAGGACAGACTCAGCATCGACGTACAGCGCTTCGAGTTGTGTTTCGTCCAGTTCCAGAATCAGCAGGCAGGCCGCTCCCAGCTTTGTCCATTCCTGCGTCATACTCAGGCCGGATTGTCGTTGCACGATGTGCTCCGCGAGCTGGCCTGTCGCGATCAGTCTGCGGCTTTGCATCGGCAGTTTGGAACTGAGTGACTCCAGTGCGACAAGGTCGTGGTGGTTACGGATGGCAAGACAGATCTCTTCCGGCAGCCACCAGCTTTGTGCAAGGATGCAGCCCACCATCGCGTGGTTGGTCGGCAGTTCCGTTTCCTCAACCGCGATGAAGCTGCGCTCGGCATCATTATTGGCTGCCGCCAATACTTTCTCGTAATGAGGGAAACGGCCGAGCAAAACCGGAATGCCGCAGTCGCGGAACAGCCCGTAGGTATAGGTGTCCTCGGCGCGCAGACCGCGTATTTCGAGGTGCTGCGCCAGCCAGCCGGACAAGTGCGCAATGCGCGCGGAGGCATCCCAGAAACGTTCCAGATTCGGTACGTTTGGAAAGGCTTTGCGCAGGATGAGACCTGCGACGGCGCGGCTGGCTGTCTTCAGGCCGAGTATTGTGAGGGCTTCATTGACCGAACGCACTCGCTGACGCATGCCGAAGAAAGGGGCGTTGGCGGTCTTGATCAGGCCGGCCGACAGGCCGACATCGGTGCCAATAATGGTGGCCAGTCGTTTAAAGTCCGGTTCGTCGCGGCGAGCCTCAGTAATGAAACGATCGAGGATGACAGGGCAAGGCGGGATGCCGACGTCGAGGATGGAGCGCTCGATCAGGTTGTCAACTTCAGATGGGGCGGTGTCTTGTAGGGTGTCATTCATTTTGTATTCCTTGTTTGCAGCCACTGGAGCAGTTTGTCTTCCGGCATCGGTCTTGCGTAAAAAAATCCTTGAATGGCATCGACACCTGCATCGAGCAGCGCATCTATCTCTTCCTGTCTTTCACATCCTTCGGCCACGACGGTCATGCCCAGTTCATGGCCAAGTTGGGTCATCGCACGGACGACGGCCAGCGCTCTTCGATCTTCGGGCAGTACCGTGACAAAGGCGCGATCCAGTTTGAGCTTTTTGGCCGGGATATCCTTCAGATTCGCAAGGCAGGAGTAACCGGTGCCAAAATCGTCGATGGACAAACTCACGCCTGCGGACAGCGCATTTTTCAGATTCGCCTGCACTGTGTCTGAAATGTCCATGAACAAGGACTCCGTCAGTTCCAGCTCCACGAGTTCCGGTTTGACGTTTGAGCAAATCAGGGCTGCGTGCAGCGCCTGGGTGAATTTCGGTGAAATCAGCTGCGCGCGCGAGACATTGATCGCCACCTTGGTGTGATACCCCGCATCTTGCAGCAATCGGGCCTGCATCGCGCCTTGCAACAAGCTCCATTCACCGAGACGGACGATAAGGCCGGTCTTTTCTGCGACGGGGATGAATTTTCCCGGAGACAGGTTCTCGCCGTCCACCTGGCAGCGCATCAGCGCCTCGACGGCTTCAATTTCTCCGTTCGCCAGAATGATGGGCTGATAGTGCAGACATAATCCGCCGGTCTCAAGGGCTGCATGCAGCGTGCTTTCAATCGAAATTTCTTCCCGCGCAAGCGTGATTCCGAGTCGTCCCGGAATGGGTTCATCGCCGGAACAAACGATGCCGTTGCCGCCTTTGTCCTTGGCTGCATACATGGCGCGGTCTGCACGCTCGAGCAAGGCGAGTGAATTTTCTTCCCGGTCGTGAATAGCGATACCGATGCTCGCAGTGGGGCACAGCGTCAGATTGCCAATGTGAATCAGTTCGCCGACCGTGCTTGCCAACTCGCGGGCCAAATGCTCGGCCTGGGGGCGGTCACAGCGTGGAACGAGGAACACAAATTCGTCGCCTCCCATCCGTGCGATTTCGGCACGACCGCTTACTCGGTTACGGAAGCGCAGGGCGATGTCCTTGATGACCTCGTCACCACCCGGATGGCCGAACGATTCGTTGATTCGCTTGAAACGATCCAGATCGATCCAGATGATGGCGAACGGTGTATGTGTCGGTGTGTTGGCGAACCTGTCGGCTGTCTGCAAGCAGCCAAACCGATTCAGGAGTCCTGTAAGGGGGTCGATGCTGTTCATATGATCAATTGAAGTGATGTGCGGGGCGAAAAAATATCAATGATGCGCTTATGGTTGTTGAGCCGTCTGGGAAATCTGGTATCACGCCTTGCCCCTTTTTGATATTTTTCTATGAAATTGTATCGAAGACTGCAGGTGCTATTTTGTGGACGCTACTTTACCGAGAACAACACAGAAGCTCAAGCCCGTCCGGACATAATCAAAAAATGGAATGAGCGGCGCATATTTACAGATGAATGGTTGGAAATGGAGGATGAGCGGTATGCTTCTTTCGTCAGTGACCGACTGGAAGAACGACATGTCTTTTACAACGGCTCGTTACAAATTGATACAAAAAAGACGGGCAATTTACATTTGCCAATCTATCTGTTTTTTTGAAAAACTGTAATATCGTCAATAGATTGTCGATTGTGACAATCTAATCACAATTGAATATTGGAGGATCTCATG
>JBBRBS010000179.1:0-3780 GCA_038205615.1 Burkholderiales bacterium
GTGCATTACTCCACGGCTTGCAGCAAACTGATGCTGTTGCATTGGACAATTTTGGACAATGTCTGGCCGAGCATGTGCGCTTTGAAGAAAGAGAGCTGTTTGCAGTGCTTGAAAGCTTATTGGGAGCACGATAAGCTCTGATTGGAGACGCATACACAAATCACGGGACGCGTATCCAGAGGTCTTTGGCAGGCATTGACTGACGGATTTGGGCCGATTGAAAAGCATCGATCTCTTTAAATTGCATACCCGGAAGCTGCACTTCGTCATGGTCCGGTTAGTCTCGTCAACGGCACTTTGTTTTAGTTAAATCGCAGGCACAAAGCAGATGTTCAATAAGCCCTACCCTTTTCCCCTGTGCGCCGCCGAAGATAGGTCGAAAACAACGGTGGGGTTAGGCGCGCACTGTTTGAGCTCCGCAGCAATGCGCGAAGTGTGCGCACTGGCAGGGCGAGTTGCACAGCCCCGTTTGTTTGCAAACTATCGAGGGTACGCCGCCTTACTGTCAGCAGGTAGGCGGCGCGGCAAACCGGGGGCGCCTTCTTTCGATTACATTTCTTGGCAAGAAAAGAAAGGTAATCAGCCGCCGGTCTGCCACCGGCTTGAATACGTTGCGGGGCCGCACCCCGCTTAGTCACCCTGTAAACTACATCTGCCACTCTAGGTACGAATAGATGTAGTTAGAGCCGCCGTTGACGTTGCCGAACAGGCGCGAGGTGCCGAAAATGCCTGAGCGATGCGATACGCCAAGGCCGAGGTAAGTCTCGTGCATCGACTTCTTGCCGATGATGTCGCCGACGCTCACGTCGATGCTGGGGTCAAGGTAGTTGAGCAGCTTCGAACTGTTACGGCCGCGTGCGACCTGCGAGCGCATTTCGACGTAAGGGATCTGCCCGGCATATGAGATACCGGCACCGAAGCCCAGTCGCGTGCGAACGCGATCGCTCCAGGGAAAGCCATAGTAATAGGCCTTCATGTAGGCATTGAATTGCCATGAGTCGGCCTGCAGGCCCCGCTCGCTGTGCCGCAAGGCGCCGATGTAGCCGACGAAATCGAGCGGCCAGCCATTAAGGCCTTCGATGAAGGGGCGCCCCAGTTCAATTGAAGTGATGCGTGTCTGGTCTGCGGTGTTGGTCGAGGCGCATCTGAGCTGCATCAATTTGGCCAGATCGCAATCGGTCGATTTTCCGTAAAGCACCTTGACGATCAGCGGCCGACCATCGGGGAAAGCCTCCTGATTCGGTGAAAAGTCGTAGGCCAGGCCGAGCTGCCCGGCAAGCTGAGTGCGATCCTGGACAACAGGACTTGCGCGTATGCCCTGCGACAAGCGTTTGGCTGACACGCCGCCGAGCAACCTCCAGCGTTCAGACAGGCGGTACACCGCTGACAAACCCAGTTCGGTGTTGATGCCGCTGCCCGGCATGTAGGCTGGGCGCGTAGCGGTAGCTTCGGTTGCGCGCACGCCGTAGTAGTAATTATTCAGGTTGGCGTCACGCGCGGCGAGCGTGAGCTGTGGCTGCAATTGCAACCGGCCGGTGGTCCAGTCGTAGCGATAGCCGGCGCGAAGTTCGGTGCCATTTGATACGCTGGAGGCGTCGTGCAGCACTTCGCCAAACAGCGTGCCCCACGGTTCCCGATTCTGGTAGCTCATGCCCACATCAATCCCCGGGCCGCGATTATCCATGCCGGACAGGATCGCCGGTATCCCATCGTAGGGATAGCCTTCGAAACGATAGCCTGCGTACAGGTCGAAGCGCGAGTCAGGCGTGATATTGAATTTCAGGCCGGCGCGATAGGATTCAAGGAAAACATGCTCACTCTGATACATGTAGATCGGGACAAGGTCATAGCGGGTACCGCCGCCACGATAGGGTGAGTTCTCCATACGCATCGCAACGCCCAACCCCGCGCCGCCAGTTTTCTCCGGTATCGTCGCGGACAGGATGGGGGTGTCGTTGCTGACCTCCGCTACGGCATACCCTGATGCCAGCGATAAGCACAGCGCGAAAACTGTCTGAATTCGATAACTGAAAATCATAATCTGAAAATACTCCGTCGCACCATTTTTTGCAGCATGAGACTTATGGCGGTTGCAGTATGTACGCTAGCGAACATTGCTTGGCAGCATCGCTGGTGTTCTGGCAGTCAGTGTATAAAAGCCTGCTGTGCGGAGTGGCCTGCGAGCATGACGTCGCGTGCGGCGGCAGGCGAAGTATGTGAATCCGGAATGATTATCTCAGGGAGTAGCCGGTTGAATTCCTTTTTGACCACCTTGTAGCATTCGCATGAGCGCGCCTCCAGTCCCGGGCGATTGATTACCGTGATGTGACCACGGTGGTACTCGATCAATCCGGCGTGCTGTAATTTGCCGGCCGCTTCGGTAATACCTTCGCGGCGCACGCCGATCATATTGGCGATCAGCTCCTGTGTCATGACCAGTTCGTTGGAGTGCATGCGGTCAAGGCATAGCAGCAGGCAGCGACACAGTTGCTGATCCACCGAATGATGCCGGTTGCACACGGCCGTCTGTGCGGTTTGTGTCAGCAGCGCCATCGTATAGCGCAGCAATAAATTTTGCATGGTGCAAGAGCGGCGTCCTCCGGCACGGCTGAATTCATCGTGCAGCACCTGCGCCTTCAGCCGGTAGGCAATGCCGCTGCTTTGCACGACGGCGCGGCTGGGCGAGGTTTCGCCACCCAGAAACAAGGTGACGCCGACCATGCCTTCGTTGCCTATCATCGCAATTTCCGCCGATGCGCCCTCCTGCGTGATGTGGAGCAGGGACACGATGGCGGTGGCAGGAAAAAAGACGTGACGCAGCTGACTGTCAGACTCGTGAAGTACCTGACCTAGCTGTAAGGAGACGAGTGCAAGATGAGAGTGAAGGCGCGCGTATATATCCGTCGGCAGGGCGGCGAGAAGGCGGTTCTGGTGGGGTGCGTCAGGGCTGTGCATGAACGATTACCTCTCATATGGTTGTCAGGTTGCAGCCAGTTTTCACCAGAATGTATCTTACACAAATTATGCTTAATTAAAATAGACTGGAATATCTATGCATTTCGGTCTATGCACATTGAATATTAACGAAAAATTCAGATTGAATCTGTACCCGCGCAGGTTGTGGCTCCCATCTTCTTCGACAGCTTCGCCGAATCGGTTAAACTTGCAGCTGGCTAACGCTAGGCAATTGCAATGAGCGAATTATTTATTTCCGAATCACGCGCGAGACTGCGCACGATGCTGGCCGCAGGCTATGCGCTGTTCATCGCGTACGTCAGTCTGTCGCCATTTTCAGGCTGGCGCGAGCAGGGGCTGAACTTCATCGATGTGCTGGGCATGCCCTTGCTGTCGACCTTTACGCCGTTTGATGCGGTCGTCAATGTGCTGGCATACATCCCGTTCGGCTTTCTGGTTGGCCTGGCATTACGGGCGCGATTCGGCGTTATCGTCAGCGTTATTGTCGCCGTGTGTTGTGGCCTGGTTTTATCGGGCATCATGGAATATCTGCAAATGTATTTGCCGACCCGCGCCAGTTCCAATCTGGATGTGCTGACCAACAGCTCAGGCACACTGACCGGCGCGTTGCTGGCAGTGAGCGTTGCATCGTGGACCTGGTTTCGTTTAGGGTTAATGCGCTGGCGCAGCGGTCTGTTTCATCATGGCAAAGAGCTACTTTTTCGAGATCGAGAATCCCTTTTGTAATTCCACCTGAGTTATTGGCGGGAGCATCAACTGCAACTGTATAATCGCCAACCGACATAATGTAACATGCACCTCCAC
>JBBRBS010000180.1:0-3777 GCA_038205615.1 Burkholderiales bacterium
GCTGCCAGGATGATGCCATCAAAGGGACCTGCCTCCGGCAAGCCGGTGCTGCCATCCGCATAGCGCACGGTGACATTTTCGATATTCAGCTCGCGCAATTTGTTGCTGGCACGCTCATACAACGGCTTGATGCGCTCCATCGTATAGACCTCCGGAAACACATGCGCCAAAACAGCGGCCTGATAGCCGCAGCCTGTGCCTATTTCCAACACCCGCTTGATTGGCTTGGGGCCTGCTGCGCGCAACACTTCGATCATGCGCGCGACGATGTAGGGCTGTGAAATGGTTTGTTCGTAATTGATCGGCAGCGACACATCATCGTAGGCACGGGAGGCCAGCGCTTCGTCAACAAACAGATGACGCGGCACTTCATACATCGCGGCCAGCACGCCTTCGTCCCTGATACCCTGATCGCGCAGGCGGTCTATCATCCGCTGCCGGGTGCGTGAGGAAGTCATACCGATGCCGCTGTGCCGTGTATTCATAGTTTCTGTCCCAGCCAGGATGTCAAAGCATCAAGCTGACTGTATTGAGTAAGATCAATTTGCAAAGGGGTCAGCGAGACGCGCTGTGAATTTAACGCATTGAAATCAGTCCCCTCTCCCGCATCCTGAGCGCGCCCGGCGGGTCCCACCCAATACACGGTTTCACCGGAAGGGGTCAGCGCACGGATGACAGGCTCAGCCTTATGGCGCTTGCCCAGACGCGTCACTTCTACGCCCTGCAGCTGTTCATAGGGTACATCCGGCACATTCACATTCAGCAGCCAGGGCCGCTGGTGCGTCTGTCCGTCAAAGCGCTGCACCAGATCGCAAGCCACCCGTGCAGCGGTCTCGTAATGCATCAGATCACGGCCGACGAGCGATAAGGCGATCGATGGAATGCCCAGCAAAAAACCTTCGGTCGCAGCAGCAACGGTGCCGGAATAAATCGTGTCATCGCCCATGTTCGCGCCGGCATTGATGCCCGACACGACCATATCCGGCTGATAATCGAGCATGCCGGTCACGGCCAGATGCACGCAATCGGTCGGCGTGCCGTTAACATAATGAAAACCACTGGCCGCGCGCCTGAGTTTGAGCGGGCGGTCGAGCGTCAGGGAGTTGCTCGCGCCACTGCGGTCGCGTTCAGGTGCTACGACGACGACGTCGGCGATTTTAGCCAGATGCTCAGCCAGACAAGCCAGGCCGGGCGCGAAATAACCATCGTCATTACTGATCAGGATACGCATTGGCGGAAGGATAGGAATTTGATGAATAATGATTGGTCGGGCCGGTGCATTTTAACCATCCACCGTGATGGTGCATGATAACCCACCCCCTGCGGATTCGCCAATAGCTAGCACCGGATGCCCGTGTATGGCTAGATGTCGCGTGTGGCCCGCTTTCCTGTCCGCGTCGAGAAGCGGGTCATGCAGTTGTGCACCTCGATTTCAACGCTGGCTTTCTTGCCACCGTAGACGCTCTCCTTCAGCCACGCCACCTCGGCCTTGATCGCATCATCCCCGGCCACAGTGGTATGCCAGCATTTTTTCTCACCGTCCCAGCGGTAACCGCGAGACTTGAGCATATCCTTGGTCTCAAAAGGCGATCCGGTAGCGAATATCTGATAACTTTTCTGCGCCAGCCCGCTCAGGATGGATTTGAGAACCAGATCACCCGATTTTGGCAACGGCTGCTGCAATATTTCCAGCAACGCATAACAGTCGCCCTCTGCCCGGTGCGCCTCGTAGAAAAAGCCATATTGGTAGGCGATGTAATCCAGCTTGGCAGAGCCCACCCCCTCACCTCGCCAATCAACCTGGGCGAAAGAGCAGCCCCAGGGCAGCGACTCGAACAAAGGCAGGCGCTTCTCAAGAAAGACCCGGTCGAACTTGGAATTGTGCGCAATAACCAGACTCACTCCGTCGAGGAACTGCGCGACACCGGCATCGTCAATACGCATGCCGGCCACCATTTCATCTGTAATGCCGTGCACGGCGGTCGATTCTGCAGGCACCGGAAAGCCCGGATCTTCGAGCTGATCAAATGAACCCAGCACTTTATAGGCAATGCCTGTTTCAGGATCGAACTCGAACAAGACCATGCCCAGTTCAATAATTGCATCCTTGCCAGGGTCGACGCCGGTCGTTTCCGTATCGACCACAACCCCTCTGGACAGGACCCGCCCCTGATTGTCGGAAAATGCGCTGCGGGGTGTGATGCGGCGAATGAGCTTGTAGTCAGGGTGCGCGTCCAGCAGTTGTGCTGCTTCGTCGATCTGTGTGATATTCATCTATTTAAACCTGCCTGAATCCGTAATTCATTTCGTAATTTAGTTTTGGTGCCTGATTCTCAGGCTGTGGTGTTGATGTTCTGTCCCAGATTCGATGGAAGATGAGCCGCACTTTGCGGCTGCGGGATCGCGTTGATCAGCGCCATCGCACCCTGCGCCTCGATATCGATGGATTTTTTCAGCATGGTCATGCCGACGATGTCGTTTTGCGTCAAGGTGGCGCTCAGATTGGGATTGATATTCATGATTTTCTCCATCGCACGGGTATGTCGGCCAGAATACCCTTAATCGGATGGATTAATCAATTGCCCTTTGCACAGATTGGACTGAACAGCCGAATGATCCTGGCAGGTTGCGCTAATGAGGCCGCCGCGTATGGTGCATTATCCGGCACCCATCGCTCTGAGGCGCGCCCGTAGCTCATCGAGCTCATCCAGCAATTGCAGCGCCAGCGCAACACCTGCAAGGTTAATCCCCAGATCGCGCTGCAGGCGCAAGGCCACAGCCGCCCGGCGCATGTGAACGCCGGTAAAACGCCAGCAGACAGGATCACTCCCGACCGGGGCCAGCACGCCTTCTTCGACCAGCTCGATAATGCATTCCGCATGCACCACACACGCGTGGCTGACATCGGCCAGCGTCAATCCGGTCAGTTCTTCCAGAATAATTCCGCTCAGTTGCGGCAGCATTTCCTCGCGATCCATGCTCACACTCCCAGTTTGCTGCGCGGGTTGAAGGATTTGCACTGATCGGCCAGATTACGGTAGACCTGTCTGGCCGCTTCATTGTCAGCGGGCGGCAGGGCAATTTTCAGCACCACATAAAAATCGCCCGGTGTACCGGACGGTATCCCCCAGCCTTTTAGTCACAGCTTGTTTCCGGCACTGCTGCCCGCCGGAATTTTCATCTCGACGATCCCGCCCGGCGTAGGCACATTCAATACCGCACCCAAAGCGGCTTCCCAGGGAGCTACGGGCAGATCGAGATACACATCAAGCTGTTCAACACGATAAAAAGGATGCTGACGGAATGTAATTTCCAGATACAGATCGCCCGACTTGCCTTGCCCGTGCCCCGGCGCGCCCTGCCCTGCCAGGCGGATATGCTGTCCGGCTCGGATGCCGCGCGGAATGCTTACATTAAGTTTTCGCTCGCGCGTCAACACACGCCCCTGTGCATCAACGTCAGGCACTTGCAACGTGATGGTGCGAACCGCCCCCATATAGGCGTCTTCAAGATCAACCAGAACACGGGCGTGATGATCCTCACCCTGTGCATGCAAGGGTGCGCGGTTATCACGCCTGGCACCAAAATCCCGCCCGTACAACGATTCAAAAAAATCGCTGAATTGCGCCGCATCGCCAGCGGAAAAACCGCCGCCGGAAAATTCGAAACCCGTGTTCCAATCGGGTGGAGGATGAAAATCCTGACCCGCTTGCCAATTGGCGCCCAGCTTGTCATAAGCGGCACGCTTTTCAGGATCCTGGAGCACCTCGTTAGCTT
>JBBRBS010000181.1:0-3737 GCA_038205615.1 Burkholderiales bacterium
CGTGATGAAGGGCAACTGTAAGCGTTTGAGGAGTTCACAGCGATAAGGGGAGGTCGAGGCTAATACAAGCAACTGAGAATTCAATACTATTTCCTTTAACGTTCAACAGGCCGTGATTTTTCGGGCGGGCGTCGGTGACTATCTTGCCGAAATGTACCCGTAAAGCTACCCCTGTGCAATCATTACACGGTTTTTTTCATTATTTACAACAGGATTTTTGACAGAGTGCTGCGAAAAATATATCATGCGCGGCTCATGTACGCACGCCCTTTCATAGATAGCCTGGATTTTGCCGCAATTGGCAAGCAAATAGACGCGCAAGTGCCTGTTAGCGAATTGCCGCGCCTGCTGGATTTGCTGGATAATCCTCAGGGTATGCTGCACTATACCTTGCAAGGCGGGGTGGATAATCTGGGGCGTCCTGTATTGGATGTCACGATTGATGGCTCATGTCAGTTGCGTTGCCAGCGCTGTCTGAGCGGTCTGGATTATGCGATACAGCATGAGGCGCGACTAATGTTGTGCGATCAAGCCAGTCTGGAAGTGTTGGAAGACGAGGAAGAAGATTTTGATGGAATTCTGGCAGATGCACATTTAGATGTGCTGGCTCTGCTGGAAGAAGAAATTCTGTTGACTCTGCCAATCGCACCCAAGCATGACTTGGGCGCTTGTCAGGTGGCAGAGGGTAAAAATAAGCAGGAGGGGGAACCTCATCCTTTTGCTGTTTTAGAAAAATTGAAACGTAATTAATTAGATTTATCCAAGGAGTAATAGCATGGCAGTTCAGCAGAATAAAAAATCCCCATCCAAGCGTGGTATGCATCGCGCCCATGATTTCTTGACGACACCGGCTTTGGCTATCGAGCCGACAACAGGTGAGAATCATCTGCGTCATCACATCAGTCCGAGCGGTTTCTACCGTGGCAGAAAAGTAGTGAAGACCAAGGCTGACTAAGTCTTCATTAAACGCAGCCGACTGTCATGGTCGGCTGCGTTTTCATTTCTATCGGATTTAGATTTGTCTGAATTCATCGCCAAGGATTACTTAGTGGATGTCACATTAGCTATTGATGCGATGGGAGGCGACCACGGCACTGCGGTCACCCTGCCCGCCGCTGTTGAGTATCTGAAGCAGTACCCTCGCGACTCCATCATTCTGGTGGGTAACCCCGATTCGATTAATGCAAACCTGCGCACCCTGGGAGTTGATCCTGCGGGCTTTGGCGTGCGTCTGCGCGTGCATGCGGCCTCCGAAGTCGTGGGCATGGATGAACAGCCGCAATCTGCATTGCGCGGGAAAAAAGATTCTTCGATGCGCGTTGCCATCAATCTGGTCAAAAGCGGTGAGGCATCAGCTTGTATCAGCGCGGGTAACACCGGTGCGCTGATGGCGACGGCGCGTTATGTGCTCAAGACCATTCCCGGCATCGACAGGCCAGCCATCGCGTCGTATTTGCCGACCAAAAAAGGTCAGGTCTGTATGCTCGATCTGGGCGCCAATACCGATTGCACGGCTGAACATCTGTTGCAATTTGCGATGATGGGAGCCACGCTGGTCACGGCGCTGGAGCACAAGGCTAATCCTACCGTCGGTTTGCTGAATATCGGCTCTGAAGACATCAAGGGCAACGAGGTGGTCAAACAGACCGCGCTGTTGCTGCGCGCGAGTGACCTTAATTTCTACGGGAATATTGAGGGCAACGACATCTTCAACGGCGTCACTGATCTGGTGGTGTGCGATGGCTTTGTCGGTAATGTTGCGCTGAAGACCGCCGAAGGGGTCGCCAAGATGATGGGCGGCTTTTTGAAGGAAGGTTTCGGGCAGAATCTGTATACCAAGCTCGCAGCCCTGATTTCCCTGCCTGTGCTCAAAGCCTTCAAGCACAGGCTGGATCACCGGCGCTACAACGGCGCCAGTTTTCTTGGCTTAAAGGGTATCGTGGTGAAGAGCCACGGTTCTGCGGATGTGTTCGCCTTCCGTTGCGCCATCGAAAAAGCGGCAGAGGAAGCGCGTGCCGGCATGTGGCAGCAAATCAGTGTGCATATCGAAAAGTGGCACCATGAACGTCAAAATACCCCGCAGGGAGAGTCCTGATGCACTCAAAGATTATCGGCACCGGTAGTTATCTGCCTTCTAAAGTTCTGACCAATTTCGATCTGGAAAAGATCGTCGACACGACTGACGAATGGATTGTGTCGCGCAGCGGCATCCATGAGCGGCATATCGCGGCAGACGGTGAAATGACCAGCGATCTGGCTTTGCAGGCAAGCTTGCGTGCCATCGAGATGGCGGGCATTGCGGCTTCCGATATCGATCTGATTATCGTCGCCACCACCTCCCCGGATAAAATGTTTCCCAGTACCGCCTGTATTTTGCAGGACAAGCTCGGCATCCAGAATGGCGGCGCGGCATTCGACATGCAAGCAGTGTGCGGCGGATTCGTCTATGCGCTGAATACTGCCGATCTCTACATACGTGGCGGACAGGCTAAGACCGTGCTGGTGGTGGGCGCTGAAATCATGTCGCGCATGCTGGACTGGAGCGATCGCACGACTTGTGTGTTGTTCGGCGACGGTGCGGGTGCGGTGATTTTGCAGGCCGCCGCTACGCCCGGTATTCTGTCCAGCAAGCTGCATTCTGATGGCCGTCACCACGCCTTGTTGAGGGCGGATGGCAATATCAGCAACGGCGTGGTGCAGGGCGATCCGTTCATCAAGATGGAAGGTCAGGCTGTATTCAAGTTTGCCGTCACGGTGTTGAGCCGCGTGGTCGACGAAGTGCTGGCAGAAGCGGGTATGCAGGGTTCAGAGATCGACTGGCTGGTGCCGCATCAGGCCAATATCCGCATCATCGAAGCGACTGCCAAAAAACTCGGTTTGAGCCTGGACAACGTGGTGGTCACGGTCGCGAATCACGGTAATACGTCATCGGCTTCAATTCCGTTGGCACTGGACGTCGCCGTGCGGGATGGCCGCATCAAGGCCGGGCAAAACGTGTTGCTCGAAGCGATTGGCGGCGGCTTTACCTGGGGTGCGGTTCTGCTGCGCTGGTAAAAAAGCTTGTAGCGAGTAGCTGGTTGCTTGTAGTCAAGAATTTTTCTGCAACAAGTATTTTTATTGTTAATAATCAATAAGATAGAATTGCTTGCCACCAGCTAATTATCAACTGTTAATTATCAATTGTTATTTCCTATGACTAAATTCGCTTTTGTATTTCCAGGGCAGGGTTCGCAATCGCGCGGCATGATGAACGGCTATGCCGATTTTGCTGCGGTACGCGACACCTTTACCGAAGCCTCCGATATTCTGAATCAGGATCTGTGGCAACTGGTCAGTGAGGGCACTGATGCTGAACTGAATGCGACCGTTAACACTCAGCCGATTATGCTGACTGCCGGTGTCGCAGTCTATCGCGCATGGCAGTCACATAACGGTGCGCAGCCTGCCATGATGGCGGGGCATAGCTTGGGTGAATACACCGCTCTGGTCTCGGCAGGCGCCTTGAGCTTTGCCGATGCGCTGCCGCTGGTGCGTTACCGTGCCCAGTGCATGCAGCAGGCAGTGCCTGAAGGCGTGGGCGGCATTGCGGCGATTCTGGGCCTGGATGATGAAGCGGTGCGCGCAGTGTGTATCGAGGGCGCGCTGGGTGAAGTGCTGGAAGCGGTGAATTACAACTCGCCGGGTCAGGTAGTGATCGCGGGTAATCGCGCGGCAGTCGAGCGCGGCATGGAGCTTGC
>JBBRBS010000182.1:0-3698 GCA_038205615.1 Burkholderiales bacterium
ACTCGTAACGCGTAGGTCGGAGGTTCGATTCCTCTCTCCAGCACCATCATTCCCGTTTAGATAACGAACCGATCACGGCGCAACGAAATCCGGAACAGCCGATTTAATCACCGGCACGTATAATTTTGATCGATAAAATAAATTTCAGCAAAAACAGAACCGTGCTCGTCACGGCTTTTCTGCTCTTGCTCTGGAATGCGTCATCCTGGTACGTGACGGAACGATTTTACGTATCCGACGCCAATGAGTTGATCGCGAATGAAACCAGCATCGCCGAGAATCACGCCAGCGACCTGGCTGACAGTATCACGCGCAATCTGGTTTTCCTGCACGGCATCCCCGACCTGCTATCCGAGCAGTTGAGCATCAAGGCTGCCGCCTCGAGATTTGACCCGACACTGTCGTCCCTGCCGCCCGAACAGCTGCGCAAGTTATGGACAGACGATCACGCTCTGAACGATTTGAGCCGCTACCTGAAGCTCGCGAATAAAAACCTCAACACCGACCTTATATTCGTCCTGAATGCCGCAGGCGACTGCGTGGCTGCCAGTAATTGGGGCATGGAGGGCAGCCCCATCGGCACCAATTACGCTGATCGGGATTTTTTCAAGCAAAATCAAAACGGCCAGCGCGGCATGCAATATGCGGTGGGCAAAACCACCCACACACCCGGTCTGTATTTTTCAACTCCCGTGATTATCAATGGAAAAATAACAGGCTCTGTGGTTGCCAAGACCGACGTGCCCAACCTGTCCTTTCTGGCCCGGCATCTTGACGCATTTGTAACGGACACCAATGGCGTCATCATACTTGCGCGCGACAAAGAACTGGAGATGCACGTACTGCCGGATGCCGACATTGGCTACCTGTCAGCCAAAGACCGGCTGGCGCGTTACCGGACCAGCACCTTCCCTGCAGTGAAAATAACCCCCTGGAAAGACCCGCGTTTTCCAACCCTGATGCTGTTCCAGAACGAGATGATCCCGCAGGTTCTCGCAAGCAAAGACCTGTACGAATATGGCCTGAAGATCTACGTAGAAAACGAAATATCAGCGATGAGTTCGTTACGACGTGATTATTTATGGTTCACACTGTTGCTGGGTGCAATCGGCAGCGTGCTGATCGTCGCGAGTGCAGGCGCACTGAACTATCTCCAGTCTGTCAAACACTCCAAAGCACTGCTCTGGAAGCGCGCAAACTTCGATGCACTGACCGACCTGCCCAACCGCGACCTGTTGCGCGACCGCCTGTCTGAGGAAATGAAAAAATCGGATCGCTCAGGCCTGCCAGTCGCACTGCTGCTGATCGACCTGGACCAGTTCAAGGAAGTCAACGATACGCTGGGCCACGACATGGGCGATCTGCTGCTAAAGCAGGCTGCAGCGCGCATCATCGAGTGCGTACGCAAATCGGATACGGTGGCACGTCTGGGCGGCGATGAATTCTCCGTGATATTGCCGCAAATTGCCGATAGCGGCCCGATCGACAACATCGCTCAGAAAATCATCCTGAAACTGTCCGAACCTTTTCACCTGCAAGATGAAGTCGTCTATATATCGGCTAGTCTGGGCATCACCTTTTATCCGTCTGATGCCGGCGACATCGACAACATGATGAAAAATGCCGATCAGGCGATGTACGCTGCCAAGGATAATGGCCGCAACCGCTTCAGCCACTTCACGGCATCGTTACAGGAAGACGCGCAAAAACGCCTGCGCCTCACCAACGACTTACGCTGCGCACTGACTGAAAATCAGTTCAGAGTCTATTTCCAGCCCATTGTCGAGCTGGCGACAAACCGGGTACACAAGGCTGAAGCACTGATACGCTGGCAGCATCCGGTGCGCGGCATGGTCAGCCCGTTTGAATTCATCCCTCTGGCAGAAAAATCAAAACTAATCATTGACATAGGTGCATGGGTGCGCCGTGAATCGATCATCTGGTGCCGTCGTTGGGATAGCCTCACACCCGGCGGATTTCAGATCAGCATCAACAAATCCCCCGTCGAGTTCATGGATGACAACGATAGCGGCAGCGTGAATTCGTTTATCGATGATTTGCACGAGAACGACCTTTTGGGCCGGAATTTCGTGTTCGAAATCACGGAAGGACTGCTGATGAATGCGGATCAACGCATCAACAACAAACTGGTTGCACTCAGGGATGCCGGCATCCAGGTATCGATCGACGACTTCGGCACCGGCTATTCATCGCTATCCTATCTGAAAAAATTCGATATCGACTATCTCAAGATCGACCAGTCTTTTGTACGCAATCTGGAGCAGGATTCTAATGACCTGGCTTTATGCGAAGCGATCATCGTCATGGCGCACAAGCTGGGTTTAAAGGTCATCGCAGAAGGTGTGGAAACCACGCAACAACGCGACCTGCTGAGCGGCGCTGGCTGCGATTACGCGCAAGGCTACCTGTACTCCAGACCGGTTCCGCCGGAAGAGTTCGAGAAATGGCTTGCAACACGCAGCGCGTAGCCGGTAACTGGTAAACTATCCGGCATAACACTTGCAGGAGGTACGTATGACAGCGGCTCAACAGCAAAATGCATGGAAGCAATGGCTTCCCTGGCTGGCTGGATTGGCGGTACTGACCGCCGCCGCGTGGTATTTCACGCGCCCTCTACCGCTCCATGTTCAGCTTGTCACGGTCGGGCGAGGCACCGTCGAAGCTACGGTGAGCAATACGCGCGCCGGGACTGTCAAAGCCTGCCATCGCGCCAAGCTGTCCGCCCCGTCCGGCGGTCAGATCGCACATCTGCTGGTCAAAAAAGGCGAACGGGTCAAGGCCAATCAGATTTTGCTGGAATTGTGGAATAACGACCTGCAAGCACAATCGCGCTTAGCTCAAGAACAGCTCGTCACGGCACAGAGTCAGGCCGTCCAATCCTGCCTGCAGGCTAATCTGGCGAAAAAAGAAGCCGCACGCTCACATCAATTGCATGCCAGAGGCTTTATATCCAACGAAGGTCTGGATCAGCGCACTTCCGCTGCCCGTGTTGCACGAGCCGGATGCGATGCTGCGAAAAGCCAGATCGAACAAGGCCGGTCGCGCATTCTTGCAGCGCATGCGGGGCTGGATCGTATGGTGTTGCGCGCACCGTTCGACGGCATCGTGGCCGACATCAGCGGTGAACTTGGCGAATATGCCACGCCCTCCCCGCCCGGCATCCCGACCCCGCCTGCCATTGACCTGATCGATGACCGCTGTCTTTTTGTCAGCGCGCCGATCGACGAAGTGGATGCCGCCAACATCAAGGCGGGTCAGGTCAGCCGCATCACGCTCGATGCGATCAAGGGCAAGTCATACGCTGGTCGCGTCAAGCGCGTTGCACCCTATGTGCTGGAACTGGAAAAACAGGCGCGCACCGTCGAGGTCGAGGTTGATTTTGTCGAACCGCCGTCAACTGAAAACCTGCTGGTGGGCTACAGTGCGGATGTCGAGATCGTCCACGCCAAACATGAAAACGTGCTGCGCATCCCGACTCAAACGCTGCTGGAAGGAAAACGCGTCTTGGTTTACAAAGCGGATGGCGTGCTGGACGAGCGCATCGTGACCACCGGCCTTGCCAACTGGGAGCAGACCGAAATCACCACAGGTTTAAACGAGGGCGACCAGATCGTACTGACGCTGGATCAGGCAGGCATCAAGGCCGGGATTAAGGTGCAACCGGATGCAAAATGATC
>JBBRBS010000183.1:0-3661 GCA_038205615.1 Burkholderiales bacterium
AGTCGCCAAGCTTGGCAATTGTGCAACAATAACCTGCCCGTTACTGGTCGTGGCTGTTCCGGTGCTGAGATTCAACGTTGTGCCGCCCGCAGCTGGGGCCTGCACGATTTGAGGCGGCGTCTGCGGTGGCGCAATTAACGATGCAAACGCTACGGGCGCTGCCGTTACCGGAGTGATGACTGTGGTTGGGATAAGTCCTGCAGCGGGTGCAACGGCATCGACAGCTGCGGCTGATCGGATCGGGGCAGCGGTTTCCTGCGGCGCCGATGCGACCGTCGCTTTTTCTGAGCTTGTCGAGGCCGCTTGTTCAGTGCTGGCCGATTTGGATTCTGTCGCGGCGCTTTCCTGCTTGCTCTTTTCGCCACTCTCTTTTTTCTCTTCGCTCTTAGCGGATTTCTGTTCGTGCTTAGCTTCAGTTTTCGCTTCTTTCTTGTCCTCTTTCTTGTCTTCTTTTTTCTCAGCACGAACGGCCGGCGCTGGCGCCACGGTAAATATGCCGGTATTGAGGGGTTGCAATTTCGGCGCTTGATCCATACCACCCGCAAAACCCATCTGGTTAGGCATCACGTTGATGACACCTCGATTAGTTGTGAGTGTCGTTTCACCCACGTTCACCTTGCTATAAGCGCCGGCAGGCGCCAGCAGCGCCATCGGACTGCCGGAGGTGATCAACATGGTTTCATGGTCGGTGCCGCGAATACCGATCGTCGCCGCCGGCGTAGTGATCTTGTAATTTTGCTTGTTGATCTGCCCAATCAAACCGGTGACAGCGCGAAAACCGCCCTTGAACAGCGAGAAGAAACTTTTTTCACTGCCATCCTGTTTACCGTTGAAGGCGAACTGATCAAATTTCAGACTGGTATCGGGGCGCATCGCAACAAAGCCGCCATCCTGCATCTTGATTTGTGCGGACGCGGCAGGCGCTGATATCAGCGTATCACCTTCGTTAACCGCATCGCCCTTTTGCAGAGGACGAGCCAGCCCTGCCGGGCTGACAATCCGCACATCACCATTAACGAACTGCACATGCCCCGCCACAGCCGCATAAGCCGCGGAAGATGCGACCGTGAAACAGGCAAGCGCAACGCCCAGGAAAACGAGCAACTTGTTAACGTTTTTCATGATGACACCCCCACAAATTATTTAAAATCGCGGCGAATCGTCAGAGAGACATCCGTGCGATCAAAACTGTACAAGGCTATGTTGGACTCCTTCCTGGAGAATGCGATTTGCGGCTTGACCGTCCAAAGTTTGTCCACACGCCAGTTCGCAGCGACGGTCAGGTCATACAGTTTTTCACTGCGGTAGGCCATGATCAGGTTATTCAGCCGGCCATAGTTCGCCGATTGCAAACCCAGACTGGCAATACCGTCAAGCTGCTCGGCAATTGCGGCCTGCCCGCCGATACGAAAACCTTCAAAACGTTTCTCGCCATCGGTGCGCCCGCCATTAGGCAAGCCCAAAGAGATGACCGGTGCGACATCCTGTTCCCGCCCCGCATAAACACTGCCGAACAGCGCCTGTTTTGCATCAGCCAGCATATGCACCCACCCGGCGCCCAACACCGTTTGATTGGTATTTCCCTCGATGCGCGCATCGGTCGCAGGCGAGGTGGGCGGAAAACCGGCCGCCCGGTTCTGCCCATACTGCACAAAAGCACTCAACTGATTGGCGGCGCTAAAAACATGCTGCCACTCTCCGTTCACGCCTTTTGAATCGCGCCGCATGGAGTTTGCGGTATATGCCTGCCCGCCTGTCAATGTCAATTTATAGACATTTTTCTCTTCACCATACATCACGCCGACACGGCCGTCCGTACTGATCGAATCATAGGCAGTCTGTGACATATTGCCGTGCTGGCGCAAATCCGCCCCGGCGTATATGCCCCAATTTTCATTCAGGCTGTGGCTGATTTCGCTCCCTGCATTGACACCCTCATAGCCACCTGCCAGCTTGGCAGCCGGTGGCAACTGATTGTTCGGAAACAAACCGCTCCACGGAGAATTCGGTGAGAAAGAAAATGTCTGCGTGCTGCTGTTGGCGATATTGCTGTCGTGCCCTGCCACGCCCTCGACATAAGCGCTGACGCGCGTCTGCTTGACCCGCTCATACGCTGCGATGGCATCGAGGTATTTCACAATGGTGATCCGCGCCACTTCCGGCGGATTTTGCTTCAGCACTTCTTCAAACTCGGTTTTGGCGCGCGGCAGGTCGCCGAGTTGATAGTAGGCTCGCGCCATATCCAGGCGTGCGCCGGCAAAATTGGGATCTACGGTCAGCACTCGCTCAAAGGCGAGCGTGGCCTTGTCCGGTTTGCCGCTGTCCAGCGCTGATATGCCGAGCAAATAGTCAAAACGTACTTCGCCTGAACGTTCGAACTCAAACGGTTCCAGCACCGTATAGGCTTCGGCAGGCTTGCCGTTTTTGATCAGCGCATCAGCATCGAGCAGCAGTTTTTCACGCACATCGATCCCGGCTTGAACATCGACGCGCTGTCTTGCGTCTTGCCCGGACTCAGCCGCTCGCGGCGCCTGAACAGCACCTGATCTGTTGGATTTTTTTCCGGAAGACTGAGGGGTAGAGATTAAAACCTGGGGATCACTGCTGACATTCTGCTTCGGGGCATCCTGTGCATACACGCAGCTTGCCGCCAACATCAGCCCAGAGGATACCCAACTTGCCGAACGTAAGACCTTCATAAATTTCACCCTGAATGCATTCAGCCTGAACATACACGAAAAACGTCACACACTGCTAACACTACAACCAACAAGGAAAAAGATCTAGTGATATCCGACCTTTTTCATTGGCATTCATACAAACACAGCTCAGCTGGCAGATAAACAGGGCGATCAACGCTACAAGCGGCGAACTTTACGCCGGACAGAAAAAATCAGGCCTGATTTTTCCGTATAAAACGCCGCGAGAACCACTGAACCGCATCATCTACATAGGTGAACACCACTGGCACGACCAGCAGGCTCAAGAAGGTGGAGGTGATCAGCCCGCCGATCACCACGATCGCCATCGGCTCCCTGAAACTGCCGTCGCCCATGCCCAGATTGAGTGCGACCGGCAGCATGCCCGCCCCCATCGCCATGGTGGTCATCACGATCGGCCTTGCGCGCTTACGACAGGCATCGAGCAGCGCATCCAGCCGGTTCATACCGCGAGAGCGGCGAGAGACGATTGCATATTCCACCAGCAGGATGGAATTCTTGGTCGCGATCCCCATCAGCATGATCAGGCCGATCATCGATGGCATAGACAGCGCGGTGCGCGAAATAAACAGCGCCAGGAATGCGCCCGGGATGGACAGCACCAGCGCCGCCAGGATCGTGGTCGGCTGCATGAAATCCTTGAACAAAAGCACCAGCACGATGTAGATGCACAAAATGCCGGTGAACATCGCCAGACCGAAGCTTGCGAACAATTCCTTCATCGCTTCCGCATCGCCAATCGGCGCCAGCTCAATCCCTGCCGGCATCCGCTGTATAGACGGAAGCGCCATCGCAGCCGCCTGTACTTTGCCCAGCGGCTGGCCTGCCAGTTCGAGTTCGAATGTGACATTGCGCTGCCTGTCGTAACGGTCGATCTGAGCGGGACCTGCGGCCAGCGCTATGCTTGCGACATTGCCCAGCATCACCGGCCCATTGGCGCC
>JBBRBS010000184.1:0-3595 GCA_038205615.1 Burkholderiales bacterium
GACCAGGCGGAAGGTGCCGATGTGCGGATGGCTTTCATAGAGAATTTCTTCCGGCGCGCCGGCCCTGACGAATTCATCCAGCACCTTGCGCCCCAGGTATCTTGGATCCTTGATCTGGGTGTACAGCTTGCCGTCAGAAAATGTCCCGGCACCACCTTCGCCGAATTGCACGTTGGATTCCGGATTGAGCACGCCCTGACGCCACAGTCCGAAGGTGTCCTTTGTCCGCTCGCGCACAGCCTTGCCACGTTCCAGAATCAGCGGACAAAACCCCATCTGTGCCAGCAACAGGCCTGCGAACAGACCCGCAGGACCCATTCCGACGACGATCGGACGCGATGTCAGATTTTGCGGCGCATGAGCGACAAAGTGGTAGCCGGTGTCAGGCGCGATTTTGATATGCGGATCGTTCTTGAGCCGTTCGAGAATGTCAGCTTCACCGCGCACTTCAACCAGCAACGTATAGGTAAACAGGATCGCGTGCGCACGGCGGGCATCTACACCGCGTTTGAACACGACGTGGCTGAGCAACTCATCCTCGGCTATGCCTAGCCGCTTGAGAATTGCAGTCTTGATTTCGCCGATCGGATGTTCGATCGGCAGTTTTATTTCGGTTAATCTCAACATGTTTGTCTATGCCTAACGATGCACTGCTGCATCCAGTCCGTCTAGCGCCATCTCGGCGGCGCGCAGCACGGCGCGTGCTTTGTTCTGAGTCTCCTGCCATTCACTGTCGGCGACCGAGTCGGCGACGATACCGGCGCCCGCCTGCACATACAACGTGTCGTCCTTCACTACGGCAGTGCGCAATGCGATTGCGACATCCATGTCGCCGTTGAAGCCCAGATAGCCGACTGCCCCCGCATAGATGCCGCGCTTGGAAGGTTCCAGTTCGTCGATGATTTCCATCGCGCGTACTTTCGCAGCACCTGACACCGTGCCGGCAGGAAAGGTCGCTTTCAGAACGTCCATGCTGCTTAACCCGGTCTTGAGTTTGGCTTCAACGTTGGAGACGATGTGCATCACATGCGAGTAGCGTTCGATCACCATCTTGTCGGTCAGTTTGACCGTGCCGTTCTGCGCCACGCGGCCGATATCGTTGCGCCCCAGATCGATCAGCATCAGGTGTTCGGCCAGTTCTTTCGGGTCGGCCAGCAATTCCTGCGCGAGTGCCTGATCCTGCTCGGGGGTTTTACCGCGCGGACGGGTACCGGCGATCGGGCGCACCGTGACCATGTCACCTTCAAGACGTGCCAGGATTTCAGGCGAAGAGCCGACCACGTGATGATCGCCCATGTCGTAATAGAACATGTAGGGCGACGGGTTGATGCTGCGCAGCGCGCGGTACAGCGACAGTGGTGAGGCGGTGAAGGGCTGCGTCATGCGCTGCGACAGCACTACCTGCATGATGTCGCCGTCGAAAATGTATTGCTTGGCTGTTTCTACCGCCGCCTTGAACGCCGCTTCGCCGAACTCGGATTTTGCCTCGGTGCGTGGTGCGGGTGCCGCATACGGAATGTCGACAGGTAAACGCAGCATGCCGGTCAGTTCGCGCAGTCGTTCACGTGCGATTGAATAGGCGTCTTCGTGTGCCGGGTCGGCATAAACGATGAAGGTCAGCCGGCCGGACAGGTTGTCCACCACGGCGAGCTGCTCAGTGAGCATCAGCAGGATATCGGGTGTGCCGATGGCATCCGGCTTTTGCACGCGAGCTAAACGAGGTTCGATATAACATATTGTTTCATAACCGAAATATCCGGCAAGCCCGCCGCTGTAGCGCGGCAGCCCGGATAAGGGTGCAACTTTGAAGCGCGATTGATACTCTTCGATATAATCCAGCGGATTATCGACCTCTTGCGTGATCTCGCCCGATGCGGTGGTCAGCGTGACTTGCCTGCCGCGCACGGTGATGCGAGTGTCGGCGGGCAGGCCGATGAAGGAATAGCGCCCGAAGCGTTCGCCGCCCTGTACGGATTCCAGCAGATAGGAATAGGGACGGTTGGCGAGTTTCAGATAGAGCGACAGCGGCGTGTCGAGGTCGGCGAACGTCTCGGCGACCAGCGGGATGCGGTTATAGCCCTGACGGGCCAGGTCCTTGAATTCTTGTTCGGTAATGGGGTGCAACATGAAAAACCTCCTGGGTTAACTTTGAAAGACTGCCACGTGACAACGTCACGTCCTGACTCTTGGCGCGACTAACGCCATCGCCAACCGGCAGTTTCCAATGTGTGCAGGATGTCTTTCATATTCAGGCCAGTTTCATCAGCGGCAGGGCTGCGGCCAGATTCGGGATCACAGCGTCCAGATCCAGCGTTTCCACGGGTTCGCCGTGGTTATAGCCGTAGGGTACGCAGAAAACCGGACATTCGGCAGCTCTTGCGGCCTGCGTGTCACTGAGTGAATCGCCGATCAGCAGCAGCTGGTCGATCGGCACGCCGAAAAATTTTGCGGCATGCAGCAAGGGCATCGGATGCGGTTTTTTCTCAGGCAGGGTGTCACCGGCCAGTACGATCTCGAAATACTTCGCCAGACCGATTCCCTCAAGCAGCGGCGTGGTGTAGCGCTCGACCTTGTTGGTGATGCATCCCAGACGGAAACCCGCTGCTTTCATCGCTTCCAGACCTTCGATTACGCCGTCAAATACTTTACTTTGCAGCAGCAGATCGGTGTAATGCTTCTCGAAAATCGGCAAGGCGTGATCATACAAGGCCGCATCCGGTGTCGCATGCATGTCGCCGGTCAGCGCACGCTTGACCAGCCAGCTGATGCCGTTGCCGATGTAGCTTGCCAGCAGTTCCTGCGAGACCGGCGCGTAGTGGATGTCGCGCAACATGCGGTTGGCGGCTTCGGAGAGTTCAGGTGCCGTATTCAGCAGCGTGCCATCGAGGTCAATGACAATGGCTTTGACGCTGACCGGTGTTGCATATCTCTTGATATTATCTGGCATGAGGTTCTCCTTAGTGCGATTTGGTGGGTTTCTTTTTGGATGCTTTGGCTTGATCCGCTGCGGGTTCTTCAACCTTGGGTACTTCTGCTACAGCGGGTGCGGAAGCGGGTATTGCGAGTTGTCCGTAAGCGGGATCCAATCCCATGCTGGGGTCGAGTGTTTTGTCCTGTATGTCCTTGTCGGCGTCTTTCCAGCCAGACAGTATGGAGGTGGTGCTCTGTGTGTCATTTTCCTTCATGCAGTCTTCAGGCTTCTTCAGCGAGATGCGACAGGCATAGCCTATCGCTTCTGCATCGGATATTTTTTGCTCCGCCACACCGGTCATCTGGTCGCAGCCTGCAGTTGCCAGGGCAATCAACAGGCATGCGTGGCGGAGTTGCATGATGCTTAGACCTTGGCCAACTCGGCGCGCATTGCTGCGAGCACGGTGTCGAACTGATGCTTGTCGGTGGCTTTGCGTGCGTTGAAGATCGCGGAGCCGGCCACGAAGGTATCCACGCCGGCAGCGGCTACCTCACGAATGTTCGCAGGGCCTACGCCGCCGTCGATTTCCAGCCGGCAGTTGTAGCCACCCGCATCGATCATCGCGCGTACTTTGCGTGCCTTGTCCAGTGTGTAAGGAATGAATTTCTGACCGCCGAACCCCGG
>JBBRBS010000185.1:0-3524 GCA_038205615.1 Burkholderiales bacterium
AGGAGGAGATGCAACCCACCAAGCTGGATCCGGACGAATTTATCGCCGACATGTGGCTCAAGGACGTGCGATTCGGCATCGATGTTGACGCTGTGAAAGATGTGATCGCTCGCGGTGCAATGACGCGCATCAATGTTGCCGTTCAGCGAAATGCAACCGAAGGCTTCGATGCGGAACTGGTCGAGGCGTGCAATGTATTGCACCGGGACAATGCGCCCAAGCAGCTGGTCAACGGGAAAGCCGATTTGCGAAAATTTGAGAATCGCTTCCCGCAGATTGCAGCGGGTGCGCGCCTGCTGAAGAAAAAAGCCCGCGTGCTCGGCAATCCGGGCATCAGGGTGAACGGCGAGCGGATAAATCCGCTGCTGCCCAAAGATGAGGTCAACCTTGCCGCTATATCGGGTGCCGGTACGCATGTTGAAACCCAGGAAGGCGAAGAATTCATCCTGGCGACTCACGATGGTTTCCTGTCGCTGGATGCGGGCACGAACATCGTCTCAGTTACAGAGATGATCGAGAACAAGGGCGGCATCAGTCTGAAGACCACGGGCGATCTTTCCCTGGCCGGCAACGACTTCATCGAACACGGTGAGGTTCAGGAAGGACGTGTCGTCGAAGGCAAGAATATGACGTTCCGTTCGGATGTCTACGGCGATGTCGTGTCGCAAGGCGGCCTTGTTCTGCTCGAGGCGAATTTGTCGGGCGGCAGTGCAAAAAGCTATGGCGGCGACGTCACGGCGAGCGGACGGGTATTCAATTCTGTCATCGAAGCCTGTACGGGGACGGTCACGCTGCAATATGCCGAGAGCAGCCTGATATTGGGCGGGTCTGTAGTGATCGAACGCGCGGTAAATTGTGACATTGTCGCGGACAATGTTCAGTTAGGCAGTGCAGAGGGCTGCGGCATCGCCGGAAAAGATATTCAAATCAAATCGTCCAACTCGTGCCGCTCAAAGGAGACGCTTGTTTCCATGATCGTGCCGGACTCGTCGGCATCTGATGCGCAAATGAAGCAGCTGGGCAGCGAGATAGAAGATTGCAATAAGATCATCAAAGCGAAAGAGCAGGAAGTCGCGCAGCTCAAGGCGGATCCTGAATTCGCCAAGTACCTTGGGCTGGCGGCGAAGATACGCCAGGGAACGCTCCAGCTGACAGCCGTGCAGCAGGAGGCATGGAAAAAAATGTCGGCGAAGTTTGCCCCTTTCATGAGCGCCGGAAGCCGGTTGACTGCCGAGAAGCAGGAGCAAGTCGCGCTTGTGCAGGATTTCATGCAGGAACAGGCGCAGCTGCAGGAGATGCAGAAGACAACGACGGCAGGCATTCGATGTGAGATTGCCGAGATTGTGGGTGACACGTCGGTGCGAAGTGTCATCGTGCCCAACGGCGTCGCTGCATTGCAAAAAAATAAACCGGGCGAAATCCGTGCCCGTTTGCGTGAGCAGGATGCCAGACACAAGCGCATCTTCTCGGACAGCGACGGTAGCCTTGCCTGGCATTATCAGGCCGAGCTTTCCTAGCCGCCTGCGAAAGCAGGTCAGTTGCTTTCAAGGCCACGGATTGTGGCCTTTTTATCGCTTGTATGTCCGGATTGGAGCCTTATGTCGTCCCGCGTTTGTTTTTCGCTGCTCCGCCTGCTCGAACGCGGGCTGTTGCCGCTTGTTGCTAAGGTGCTGTGTGAACCATGTGCGGGCGCGGAGGTTCGCTGTGATAAAATCCGGCCTGAAAAATCTTCACTTCGTTGGTATTCCTTGAAAAATTCTGCACAGTTGTTGTCCGCGATAATCCGTCAATCCGGGGTGGCTGCTGCATCCGCCCTGATGCCGAGGTTCGCGTGACGTCCGCGCTATCTCCCGGTGCGCAGCGTCGTCGTGCGCGGCTGGATTCGCTGACTGAAATCGAGTTTCCGGCCGATCTGCCGGTTGTGGCCAGGCGTCTCGATCTGGCGCGGGCCATTAGCGAAAATCAGGTCGTAATCGTCTGTGGCGAGACGGGCTCGGGGAAAACCACGCAGCTGCCGAAAATCTGCCTGACGCTGGGGCGCGGGGTGTTAGGCTGCATCGGCCATACCCAGCCGCGTCGCGTGGCGGCCCGTTCGGTGGCAAACCGGATCGCCGCCGAACTCAAGTGTGAACTCGGCGGTCTGGTGGGCTACAAGATCCGCTTCCACGACAAGGTCGCGGCTGACACGGTGATCAAGCTGATGACCGACGGCATACTGCTGGCGGAAATTCACAGCGATCCGCTGCTCCGGCGTTACGATACGATCATCATCGACGAGGCGCACGAACGCTCGCTCAACATCGATTTTCTGTTGGGCTATCTGAAACAGCTGTTACCGCGCCGCCCCGACCTGAAACTGATCATCACGTCCGCCACGCTGGATGCCGACCGCTTCGCACGCCACTTCGGCGCGGTGGTGCTGGAAGTGTCGGGGCGCAGTTATCCGGTCGAGACTCGTTACCGGCCGTTGCAGATCAGCGATGAAGGCGAGGCGCAGGACGTGCCGAAAGCTGTCAGCGCGGCGCTTGATGAACTGTCGGCGGGTGGACTGCGCGGCGACGTGCTGGTGTTTCTGCCCGGTGAGCGCGAGATACGCGACACGGCGGAGGCATTGCGCCGCCATCACCCCAAGGGGATTGAGATACTGCCGCTGTTCTCGCGCCTGTCGGCTGCCGAACAGGACAAGGTGTTCAAAACCGGGCACGGGCGTCGCGTCATTCTGGCGACCAATGTCGCTGAAACGTCACTGACTGTACCCAACATTGGTTACGTGATCGACTGCGGGCAGGCCAGGGTAAACCGTTACAGCATCCGCCAGAAGGTCGAGCAGCTGCACATCGAGAAGATTTCCAGAGCCGCCGCAAATCAGCGTGCGGGGCGTTGCGGGCGGGTGATGAGCGGCGTTTGCATCCGCTTGTACGACGAAGCCGACTTTTTGCAGCGCGATGAGTTTACCGACCCGGAAATTTTCCGCGTCTCGCTTGCGACCGTGATCCTGCGCATGAGCGCGCTCGAGCTGGGCGATATCGCCGAATTTCCGTTCATCGAACCTCCGACCCCGCGCATGATCGCGGATGGATACCAGCTGCTGGCAGAATTGAACGCGATCGACGAGGAACGTAACCTCACGCCGCTCGGGCACGAACTGGCCAAACTGCCGCTGGACCCGAAGATTGCACGGCTGTTGCTGGCCGGACGGCAATATCAATGCCTGACGGAAATCCTGATCATCGCCAGCGCGCTGTCGACACAGGATCCGCGCGAACGTCCGCTGGATCGTCAGGAGGCAGCTGATGCGGCGCATAAGCGCTTTAGCGATGAGCGTTCCGATTTTCTGGCGTTCATCAAAATATGGGCGTGGTTCGAGCAGGCGCTGGCGCACAAGCAATCGAACCGGCTGATGGCTGAGGAATGCCGCAAGAATTTCCTCTCTCCGCTGCGTCTGCGCGAGTGGCGCGAGCTGTATCAGCAGCTGCACACACAGGTCACCGAGATGGGCATGCGCGAGAATGAGTTGCCGGCCT
>JBBRBS010000186.1:0-3503 GCA_038205615.1 Burkholderiales bacterium
CCCTACGCAGAGGGGCAGACCATTATTCAGGCCGCAATGGCGGCAGGCGAATATATCCCGCATCTGTGTTTCAACCCGGAGTTTAAACCGCATGGCTCTTGCAAGCTATGCACGGTAAAAGCCAACGGACGGCAGACGGCCTCGTGTACCCAGCAGCCGCAGCCCGGCATGGTAGTCGAGAGTGATACCACCGAAATCAACGACGAGCGACGTGCGCTGTTGCAGATGCTGTTCGTCGAGGGGAATCACTTCTGCCCGTCCTGCGAGAAGAGCGGCGATTGCCAGTTGCAGGCCACCGCGTATGAATTGCACATGATGTCGCCGCACTTCGATCAGTTCTTTCCCGACCGGCCGCTCGATGCCTCACATCCGGAATACCTGCTGGATTTCAACCGCTGCATCCTGTGTTCGCTGTGCGTGCGCGCCAGTCGCGATGTCGATGGCAAGAACGTATTCGCCTTGTCCGGCCGGGGTATTAAGAGTCATTTGATCGTCAATGCAAAATCAGGACATCTGGCCGATACCGACTTTACCGGGAACGACAAGGCGGCTCATGTCTGCCCGGTCGGCGTCATTCTCAAGAAGCGCGTCGGTTTCACGGTGCCTATCGGATCGCGCAGTTTCGACGAAAAACCGATCAGCGCGACGCCGCATCCAACCGTGAAAGGAGCCTGAGATGAATGCTCCGGCCAAAAAACTGAAAGTGGCTACCACCTCGCTGGCGGGGTGTTTCGGCTGCCACATGTCCTTTCTCGATATCGACGAACGCCTGCTGGATCTGGTGCAACTGATTGAGTTTGACCGCTCGCCATTGACCGACATCAAGACCTGCGGCCCCTGCGACATCGGCATCATCGAGGGCGGCTTATGCAATGCAGAGAATGTGCACGTGCTGCGTGAATTCCGTGCCAACTGCAACATCCTGATTGCATTGGGCGCCTGCGCTATCAACGGCGGCCTGCCGGCTCAACGCAACCACCTGTCTCTGGCAACGATCCTCGAAGAGGTCTATCACGCACAGCACGGCCTGGTCGACGGCTTCATTCCGAATGATCCCGAGTTGCCGCTGCCACTGGATAAAGTACACCCGATCCACGAGGTCGTGAAGATCGACTATTTCATTCCCGGCTGCCCGCCTTCCGCTGATGCGATCTGGAAAGTGCTGACCGACCTGCTCGCAGGCCGCGAACCTGAGCTGGGTCACGGCCTGATCCATTACGATTAAAGGTGCGTCTATGTCTTCCCTATTAGAAACTGCCGCAAATCCGGAAAACCTGCGCCGTGTCGCCATCGATCCAGTGTCGCGCGTCGAAGGACACGGCAAGGTCACGATCCTGCTCGACGACAAGAACAAGGTACATCAGGTACGCCTGCACATCGTCGAATTTCGCGGCTTCGAGAAATTCATACAAGGGCGCCCCTACTGGGAAGTACCGGTGATGGTGCAACGCCTGTGCGGGATTTGTCCGGTGAGCCACCATCTGGCAGCAAGCAAGGCGCTGGACGCCATCGTCGGTGCGAAACAGCTCACACCGACGGCTGAAAAAATGCGCCGCCTGATGCACTACGGCCAGATATTGCAATCGCACGCACTGCATTTTTTCCACCTGTGCTCACCCGATCTGCTGTTCGGATTCGACAGCGACATCACTAAACGCAATATCGTCGGCATCGCCGAAAAATATCCTGAAACGGCGCGGCGCGGCATCCTGCTGCGTAAATTCGGTCAGGAGGTAATCCGTCACACGGCAGGCAAACGCGTGCATGGCACAGGCTCTGTCCCTGGCGGCGTGAACAAGTCGCTATCTATTCTTGAACGTGACGAACTGCTCAAAGATATTTACCAGATGGTGTCATGGAGCCGTGAGGCCGTGCATATGGTAAAGGAGCTGCACCACAAGAATCCTGAGCTGTACAACAGCTTCGGCGCCTTCCGCGCCAACTACATGTCGATGGTGGGCTTCGATGGCTCACTTGATTTGTACCACGGCACACTGCGCGCACGGGATGAGAACGGCAACATTCTGTTTGACGGCGTGGACTATCAGAACTACACGCAGCTGATCGAAGAAGAGGTGAAAAACTGGAGCTACATGAAGTTCCCCTACCTGAAATCGCTTGGCAAGGAGAAGGGCTGGTACCGGGTAGGGCCTCTGTCGCGCGTGCAGAATTGCGACTTTATCTCCACGCCCTTGGCCGAGATTGAACGTCGTGAATTCATCGCTTACAGCGGCGTGATGCCGATGCATGCGCCACTGGGCTACCATTGGGCGCGAATGATCGAGATGCTCCATGCAGCCGAAATGATCAAGGATCTGCTGCATGACGATGACATTATGGGCCGCGATCTGATCGCAACCGGCGAACGTGGCTTTGAAGGAGTGGGCGTGATCGAGGCGCCGCGTGGCACGCTGATCCACCACTATCGCGTGGACGAGAACGATCTGGTCACGATGTGCAATCTGATCGTCTCCACCACACACAACAACCAGGCGATGAACGAAGCTGTGCGCCGGGTCGCGCAGCAATACCTGCATGGTCACGAGATCACAGAAGGCCTGCTCAACCACATCGAAGTGGCGGTGCGCGCTTTCGATCCGTGCCTGTCCTGTGCGACCCATGCGCTGGGCAAGATGCCGCTGGAGGTCGAGGTGCTGAATGAAGCAGGTGAACGCCTGTCCGGCCTGTCGCGCTCGGGTGACGGCACAGTCTGTACGCTGGACTGATGGCGGCACCGGTTCTGATCATTGCCATCGGCAACGAATCGCGCGGCGACGATGCGTTGGGGCCACTGTTGCTGCGCCAACTGGATGCGTGGTTAACTTCAGGAGAAGAGCGCAGGGAGAAAGGATTTATTGAACAGTTCGAGATGCTGGAAGAATTCCAGTTGCAGATTGAACACGCCATGGATATGAAGGATCGGAAACTGGTACTTTTTATCGACGCGGGAATGGATACGCCGGTGCCTTTTTCCTTTTATCGCGCCAAATTGAGCGATGAACCAACCCTGTATAGCCATGCACTGGCACCGGAAGCCCTGTTGAAAGTGTATACAGATTTTTACGGGGAAACCTCACCCGATGCGTTCGTGCTTTGCATCCGGGGAAACCATTTCGAATTAGGCGAGCCGCCTTCCGCTGAGTCCTGTGCGAATTTACGCTCTGCACTGACCTTTTCCAGAACACTGATATCAGAAACAGAAGCGGGTTTCTGGGATAAGCAGTGCACGCGGCAAACGATAAAACCATCGATCAGATCTGTTCACGTAACTCAATGAATCGCAGGCATGACTATGCGAGCATGGTTACTCAGGCGCAAAGCTGCTCAGGTTGGCCCCAGCCCTTGGTGTCAGACTAACTGTCCGAATCCGCAGCAAGCAATGATTGCTTCAGGTCACGCAGCCAGGCAAGTGCAGCTCGTTCTGACTTAGGCTTCTCCTCGACCTCATCCGGCCAAAGTCGCGAAATTTCCAGTACTAATGACTTGAACTGCCAGAGCGCCTC
>JBBRBS010000187.1:0-3479 GCA_038205615.1 Burkholderiales bacterium
ACTCAAGCGCTCGATCCAGATCAACGGGGTGTCAGGCCTGTGCGTGACTAAACTGGATGTGATGGATGGCATGGAAACCGTGCGTATTGGTGTTGCTTACCGCATCAACGGTGTGGATAGCGATATTCTGCCGGTCGGTTCCGATGCGCTGGTCGATTGTCAGGTCGTGTATGAAGAAATGCCGGGCTGGAGCGAGAGCACGCTCGGTGTGCAGCAGTATGATGCGCTGCCACTGGCTGCACGCAATTATCTGGAACGTATTGCCCAGGTCTGCGGTGTACCCGTAGATATGGTTTCAACCGGTCCTGATCGTGATGAAACCATCGTGCTGCGCCATCCATTTGAATGAAGTTGTTTCAATGGTGAATGCCCCGCAAACATCCAGCCTTAACCCGGTCTGTATGGGTGGCGGGTCGTCGTCACCCCGTTGTATTTTAGTTAAGTGTTTGAATATGTTGCCAAAGAGTATTGGCAACGAAAAAAACGTGGTGCTCGCGCGCCACGTTTTTGTTTTTTCGGAAACCGTTGTACGTAGCGTGTTGTTGCTTCGCAGCTTTTTTTGCGGACAAAAAAATAGTCAGCTTTCGCTGACTACTTTTAGTTTCTGGTGCCCAGAAGAGGACTCGAACCTCCACACCTTACGGCACACGGACCTGAACCGTGCGCGTCTACCAATTCCGCCATCTGGGCAAGCAATGTTTCTTGCTGAAGCCGTGCATTTTATAGTTAAAGGAAAATTTGTCAATGAAAAATAAAAATAATTTACGTTTGCAGGATCCTCACCTCGAACGCGAGCGTGAACAATATGAACATCCGCTGCCAAGTCGCGAATTTATTTTGCAGATTTTGACCGAGCATGGCGCGCCCATGAGCGATGATGAACTACTGGATATGCTGTACATTGAGCGCGACGAAGAAGACCTGTTTTCACGCCGTCTGCGCGCGATGGAGCGGGACGGGCAGATCATGCGCAATCGCAAACGTGCGATTTGTGTGATGGACAAGCTCGATCTGGTCAAAGGAAAAGTACAAGGTCATCCGGATGGCTTCGGCTTCCTGGTGCCTGAAGACGGCAGCGCCGACATGTTCCTATCTGAGAAGGAAATGCATCAGGTACTCAATGGCGACGTGGTGATGGTCAGGCAAGCTGGTGTGGACAGACGCGGCCGTCCTGAAGCCAAGATTGTCGAAGTGCTGGAACGCGCCAACAATAAAGTGGTTGGTCGCCTCTATGAAGAGCACGGCATCCAGTTTGTGGTAGCCGAGAACCGTCGTATTTCACAGGATATTCTCGTCGCGGCCGGCGGGTCGGGTGAGGCACGTGCAGGGCAGGTGGTGATACTCGAGATTATCAAGCATCCCGACAAGCACGCGCAGCCGATCGGCCGCATCGTGCAGGTGCTGGGTAATTATGCAGATCCTGGCATGGAAATCGAGATTGCCTTGCGCAAGCACGATCTGCCGTATGAGTTTCCTCAGGATGCAGAGCGTCAGGCTAAAGCGATTTCGCCTGTGGTATCTGCTGACGACTGGGCGGGGCGCGAGGATATTCGCAATCTGCCGCTGGTGACCATCGACGGCGAAACGGCCCGTGACTTCGACGACGCCGTGTACTGTGCGCCTGAAAAGGGAGGCTACCGCCTGGTGGTGGCCATTGCCGACGTTAGCCATTATGTGCAGACCAATGATGCGCTGGATCGCGAGGCGATTCTGCGCGGCAATTCGGTGTATTTTCCTCGCCGCGTGATTCCGATGTTGCCGGAGGAGTTGTCCAATGGCTTGTGTTCTCTGAATCCAAAGGTCGATCGCCTGTGCATGGTGTGCGACATGCATGTCTCCAGTAACGGCGAGATCGGTGAATATCGTTTTTACCCGTCAGTGATGTATTCCAATGCCCGCCTGACGTATAACCAGGTGGCCGAGATGCTGGCCGAGCCCGATGGCGATCTTGCAAGACAAAACGCGGGTGTGGTTCCGCATCTGCAACATCTGTATGAACTGTTCCAGAAATTGTTAAAGGCGCGCGAGAAGCGCGGCGCGATCGATTTTGAAACGGTCGAGACGCAGATGATTTTCACAGAGCAGGGCAAGATCGATCGTATCGTCCCGGTTGTGCGCAACGATGCACACAAATTGATCGAGGAATGCATGCTGGCGGCGAACGTGTGTGCAGCAGGATTTTTGCACGAGCATGAACATCCTGTGCTGTACCGTATTCACCAAGGGCCTACACCGGAAAAACTGGAGGCGTTGCGTGAATTCATGAAGGAATTCGGTCTGGGGCTGACTGGCGATGACGAGCCGCAGGCAGCCGATTATTCCAAGCTGCTCAAGCGCATCAAGGGCCGTCCCGACGCAGCGCTGCTGCAAACCGTGATGTTGCGATCCTTGCGCCAGGCGAAGTATGAGCCTGAAAACATCGGTCACTTCGGTTTGGGCTACGAAGCCTATACCCACTTCACATCACCGATCCGCCGCTACCCCGATTTGCTGGTGCATCGCGCGATCAAGGCCGTGTTGCAGGGCAAGAAATATACGCCTGCGCAGAAGTGGGCAGAGCTGGGCATACATTGCTCTATGACCGAGCGCCGTGCCGACGATGCGACGCGTGACGTGGAAGCCTGGTTAAAGTGTTTTTACATGCGCGACCATCTGGGCAGTGTATTTACAGGTACGGTCTCGTCAGTCACGAGTTTCGGCATGTTTGTCTCGCTGGATGATTTGTATGTCGAAGGTCTGGTGCATATTTCTGAGTTAGGAAAGGACTACTTCCACTTCGATGCCGCGAAGCACCATTTGCTGGGCGAGCGTACCGGGCAGAGTTATCGTTTGGGCGATCGCGTGGAAGTGCGCGTAGTCAAGGTGGACATGGAAAGCACCAAGATTGACTTTGTGTTGCACTCGGAAGTGGCGACAGACGATTCAGAGGGTGCTGGTAAACCAAAGAAAGCAAAAGGAAAGAAAAAGCATGGCTGATTTAAGACTCATTTATGGTTTTCATGCTGTGACCGCACGCATACGCCAGAATCCGGACGGCGTGATGGAGATATATCTGCAATCACAGCGTCAGGATCAGCGCATGCGCGATCTGATCGCACTGGCTGAAGCCAGTGGCGTACGGGTCATTCCGGTGGATGGCGCGCGTCTGGATGGAATGGCCGGTGGTGCGCGGCATCAGGGCGTGGCAGCCCGTGTCGATGCGGCACAACGCGTACAGCATTTGTCAGATGTGCTGGAGACGCTCACCGAGCCACCTTTACTGCTGGTACTCGATGGCATACAGGATCCGCATAATCTGGGGGCATGTCTGCGCAGTGCCGATGCATTTGGCGTGCATGCGGTGATTGCACCGAAAGATCGCGCGGTGGGTATTACGGCGACGGTTGAAAAAGTTGCCTGTGGTGCCGCAGAAACCGTGCCCTATATCACCGTTACCAATCTTGCCCGCACCTTGCGTGAATTGAAGGAGCAGGGCATTT
>JBBRBS010000188.1:0-3475 GCA_038205615.1 Burkholderiales bacterium
GATACAATTACTTTAGCCTGTGTAATATCAACTCCGCCTGAAGTCATAGCAACGATTTCTTTAACTTTAGTTCTGCTTGGTGTGAATGAAACAGCAACTGCAGATACTGCACCAGCTGCGCCTGCTTCTGCAGGATCATACTTTTGCCGGCGCATTCCGACAACCCAGGCCAACGCAGCCGAAGTCGCCCGCGCCGAGCAGGAGTACGAACGTGCGCTGACCGAGAAGAAGCTGGCAACCGTCAAAAAGATCGAGCTGTTTTAACACGGCCAACGCGGTCATCGTGTTTTACCCGGAACCTGCACGTTGAAAATAACGAACTTGCAATTCCGATCGTAAATTTGCTGTCTCCACTTCTGTAATTTTTTCAAAAAATCAAACTGTTATCACCGCCTTATTGCGGCGTAAACGCGCTCTATTTGCTACCCCCTTGTGGTACTCTTGCAGCATAAGCAAGACCAAGGAGAATACAGCATGAAACACCCGTCAGACTCAACAGAAATGCGCAGCGTATTAAGGACAGAGGCAGAGAATATGCTGTCCAGTTTATCGCCGAAAGAGCTGACCGCGCAGCCCGCCGAAATGCTGCTGCATGAACTCCTCGTGCACAAGGTTGAACTGGAGATGCAGAACGAAGAATTGCGCCGTGCGCATAGGGCAATGGAAGAAGCACGTGATCGTTATGTCGACCTCTATGAGTTTGCCCCGATTGGTTACATCACCATCGACAGAAACGGGCTGATCAACGAAATCAATCTCAGTGGCGCCGCATTGCTGGGTGTTGATCGCATCAAACTGCTTAATCATCGTTTTTCCAAGCATGTTGCCGCTTGCGACAACGACCGCTGGCATCGTCTGTTCATGAACATCATGGACAGCACGGACACAGATCAACGAACTTTCGATCTTGAAATAATTCGCGCCGACGCCCCCGATTTCACTGCGCGAATCGGCTGCCTGCGTTATGAATCGACAGACGCCACGCCGACATTGCGCCTGTCCTTGCTCGATATCAGCGAGATCAGGCAGTCCGATGCTAGGACGCAAATCGCCGCCCTCGCCTTCGAGTCACCGGCGTGCCTGTTGGTCACTGATGCTCATTTGAATGTCCTGTGCGCCAATCAGGCTTTTACCACCCTCACCGGCTACACGGAGAGTGAAGTCATCGGCAAGAAGCCGCCGCTGCTCCAGGCGGAACTGCTAAATGCAGAATTTGATGCAGCAATGTGGAATGGCCTCAATCTCACGGGGGGCTGGGAGGCTGAAATCCGTGGCGAACGCAAAAACGGCACGAAAGATCTGACCCGTGTCACCATTACTGCGGTGAAAAACGCTGCCGGCCTCATCGCGAATCACGTTATCACCCTGTCGGCGGTTGCCATAAACGCTTAATTAAATGACCACAAAAAATCAACCTGACTATCTGATTACAAACAGATTTTCAGGTTGATCCCGGGTCGCATCAACAGACTTTTGCTACGCCGGAATATCGTCCAGCGCCTTGTGCATCGCGGCTAAAATCAGTTTATCTGCAGCCGGCTGGTCAATTTCCGGAATATCCCAACCGAAAATTCGGCGATATTTTTCAACCAGTTCGCTCATATCTGCAACGATTTCATTGCGGTACGCATCCATCTCAAGTTGTTCCATTTTCTTCATGACAGCTCCTTGTCAATCAAGCGATTATTCCCACATGACGTTGGACTTTGCACGGACTGCGGCAGTTAATAACTCAATCAATGGCAATCCCCGATTAACCAGACTCACATCTGTCGCATCCGCATCCTTCTCCTGAGCAGGCTGCTCAGCTTTAGCTGCATCAACAGCGGCGACCAGGCGACTCAATGCGGCGGGAACATCTTCAGCCAGAATCGCGCTGGGTATGGTGCCGCTATGGCCCATTATTTTCAGCATGGAAAGCGCGTCATTGCCAAACATCGTGATATTGGCATAGGCATCGGTTTTGAAGGTTACCAGCATGGACTTATCCTTGAGATTAGAGATTAAAAAGGCTAACGCCGCAGAAATATATGCATTCCTGACAAAGCGTTAGCCGTTCTTTCACTTGAATTTTGAATGAGCGTCAGCCACGCCGGCCTTCAGATCTTCCCATATTTTATCAGCCGTATCTTTAACCTGCCCCCATGCTTCGCCGGATGCTTTTTCAAGTTCCAGCATTTTTTCAGCCGCTGCACGATGTTTCGCGCGTAACGCCTGCAGCGCCTCGGCACGCTTGACAGCCACGTCAGCCCCTGCGTTTTCAACCTTCGCTTCCAGCAAATTAATCTGGGCGTTCCATTCTTTCAGTTGCGCCGCCATTTTTTGTTTATAGGCTTCTTGAATTTGCATGATCTGCTCCTTGTGTGGGCTATTTAGCGGATTTTATCATCAGGCGGTTTTCAACTTCATGCACGCCGGACACCGCACCCGCCAGCGCTTTAGCGCTATCGCTGTTTTGCTGCGTATCCACCGCCCCGCTCAGTGTCACCACCCCTTTGATGGTATCCACACTGATTTGCAATGTCTTCAGGCCCGGCTCGGCGAAAATCGCGGCTTTGACTTTGGTCGTAATCTCGGCGTCATTGATGCCCTCACCCGCCTTGTTGCCTTGCTCGCCCAATTTATCAGCGGCTTTATCTGCGCCTTCAGACACCTTATCGGCGGCTTCCGATATTTTTGCGTGCGCTTCATCAACCGTCTGATCCAGTTTCTTACCGGCAGTTTCTGCGGGCCCCGGCTTGTCGCATGCGGCAAGTCCGGCTACCAACAGCACCGACATACCGGCCAATTTCAAATTTCCCAAGAGTTTCATTTTGTTATCCTTTCAGAACTGGTTTGTATCGAAAAAATACAATTTCTTTAATAGGAAGGCGTCAAACACCCCCGGTAAAACGCCCGGAGAAGCTTGACGCCCAGTCAAATCTATTACTTGACCCGCATGTCATCCTTGACCGATTTCACGCCCTTGACGCTGCGAGCAAGTTCTACGGCTTTGTTTTCAGCGGATGAAGAGTTCACGAAGCCGCTCAGCTGCACGACACCCTTGAACGTTTCGACATTGATTTCAAGCGACTTCAGCGCAGGTTCGCCCAGGATCGCCGATTTCACTTTGGTGGTAATGACCGCATCGTCAACATACTCGCCGGTTCCCTCTGTCGTGGCAGTCGATGCACATCCGACAACTGAAGCCAGGGCTACGGCGCAACAAAACGCAGCAAATTTTCTGGTGGCAAGTTTCATTTTTAGTCCCTCTTTTAATTTATGCTTCAAGAAAATACTGACAATTTGTCATACCGGAATTGATCCGGCATGACAAAACAGCAGGCTAATACAACAGTTACTTGGCTGTGCGAGTTGCGACAACTTCCACTTCCACGCGACGATCGGGTGCCAGGCAGGCGATCAATGACCGGGTTACTTTCTTGCCTTTGCAATCACCAGCTAGGGTTACGGGTTCTGCTCCATCCACACCTTT
>JBBRBS010000189.1:0-3441 GCA_038205615.1 Burkholderiales bacterium
CACCATGCCTTGCTCGGATTGCCCCTCGTTGTTGATGATCTCACCCGACAGGGTGATTTCCAGCGCGTAGCGGTGGCCGTGCAGATGTCTGCACTGGCTGTTGTGGTTGGGGATGCGATGTCCTGCATCGAATTCCAGGCGGCGGGTGATAAGCATGATCAATTCAGTCTTTTTTGTGTGGCGCGGATTATAGCATTGCAACGGATTTCATCCTCGATGGCTGAAATGCAGAGACAAGGCGGATGAATTCCTGTTGTGCGCTCTGATCAACAATTGCACCGTAGCGCAACGCGAGGTAGCGGGCGGCAAGATCCTGAATGCTGTCGGCTAAATCGGGGCGGGTCGCTGCGATGCGCATCGCGTAGTCCTGCGGCCCTTCATGCGGCGCACGGGCAAGTTTAGATTTGGCCAGCTTGCGGCACAGTTTTAGCCAGGCGGCCTGCGTTTTGTCAGACTCGCGCTTGAACAGGTGGCGCAGCATATACAGCGCAAACATGCCGACAAGAAAGGCTATCCCTGCCAGCAGGTTGAGCGCCTGAACGCTTAAGCTATCAATGCCTAAGCGGGACAGAAAAGCGAACTGCCGCTCGCTGTTGTAGCCGATAACCCACTGGTTCCACTGGTAGGAGACGGCATCCCAGTTCATGCGCAGTTCGCGCAGCCACAAGGGCGGATTGCGCGCCATGAATGGCAATGCCGCATTGTCCGGGAGGGCTGCGGAGAGGCCGTGTTCTACCCGTTCCGGCGCGATCGCCGCCGTCGGGTCTATGCGTTGCCAGCCAAGTTCCGGCAGCCAGACCTCTGCCCAGGCGTGGGCGTCGGATTGACGCACGATGTAGTATTTTCCAAACGCATTGTATTCGCCGCCCTGATATCCGGTCACCACGCGCGCCGGAATGCCAGCAGCGCGCATCAGGAACACGAACGCCGATGCATAGTGTTCGCAAAATCCCTGCCGGGTGGTAAACAAAAAGTCGTCTATGCCGTCAATTCCCAGCGGCAGGGGATCCAGCGTGTAGTGAAAGTTTTGCCGATTGAAGTAGCTGAGGGCGTTGCGGATCACTTCCGTATCGTTTGCGTTGCCGGCGCGCCAGGTCGCGGCAAGCTGGCGGGTGCGCGGATTGAAATTGGGCGGCAATTGGCGTGCGCGCTGAATTTGTATCGGGGACTCTTGTGTATTGGCATGATAAACGAGCCGGGAACGCGCCTCATAGCGTAGCCGGGCATTGACAGGCGCATCGTTCAATACCTGAAAATCGGCAGTGAGCCTGGCAGGGATTGAGATTCGGTCGGGCACATCGAGTGCGAACAGCCAGGTCTTGTTGTGCGCCTCCAGCGTCACGCTGTATTCGACGGGTTGTCCGGCATCAGTGAATTTCGGAGCGATGCTGTGCGGCGTTTTGCCCGGCGTCCATGTGCGTCCGTCGAAGTTCCAGAGAACGGGTCCCCGCCAGTACATCTGGTCGCGCCGCGGCACCTGCCCATGATAGGTGACGCGAAACGTCACAGCATCCGACAGTGCCAGACGGCCCAGGCTGCCCGGCGACATCTTGTCATCCAGACCGCTGCTGGCAAAGGCATCTTGTGGCAATCCCCACAGCGGCCCTGGTACGCGCGGGAACAGCACGAACAGAATCAGAGTCAGTGGAATGGCCTGCAGCAGCAAGGCCGATGCGATTGACAGGCGTGGTTTGAACGGGATGCCCGGCGCATGCAGGTGCAGCCAGCTGGTTGTGATGACGAGCAGGGTGGCTAGCATGTACAGGCCGGTTATCAGACTCTGTGAGTAAAAGAAGTGGGTGATCATGATGAAGCAGGACAGAAAAATCAGCGCCATCGCATCGCGACGCGTGTTGAGCTCCATCAGCTTCAGGCAGGCTAACAGCATCAGCACCGTGACGCCTACTTCGCGTCCAAACAGCGTGTGGAAGTCGATCAGAATGCCGCCGATTGATGCGATGGTGATGGTCGTTAACAGCCATCGTTTCGGCAGCGGATTGTGACTCCAGACAAGATAGCCACGCCAGGCCAGGAGGGCTGCGCACAAGGCGCTGACCCAGAACGGCAGATGATAGGCGTGGGGTGCGGTGACCATCAGGACGCAGAGCAGCAGGCCGTAGATGAGTGGCTTGTTCATGCTTCACTCAATCCGAACAGTGCGAGGCGGCGCAGGCACTCGTCGCAATGCGCTGCACCGTTGCCGGCTGGCAGCTCGCTATCCGGTAAACTCAAGCTGTAGCGCAGTCCCTGCATTTCGGCATCCAGCACCCAACGCGTCATTCTTGCCAGCTTGCTTTCGAAGTCGGTGTCCGGCGTGTCATCGAGGTTCAGACTAAGCTCCCCTCCTGTCTGGGTTGCGAACTGTTTAACCTGTAATGCATGGCCTCGTGCATAGGCTTTCCATGCGATGCGCGGTAAGGCGTCGCCGGCTGTGTAGTTGCGCAATCCGGCGAAGTCATCATCGCCCGCAATCGGCCGTTCTCCACCGCCGTCCGGTGCCGACGGCAGCGCCGCGTCAGGCAATGGCTTGGGGTAGGCCAGGCAGCGCGTATCGAAATGCAGGTATGACCAGGCGTGAAACAGGCCGAGCGGAAATTCGGTGTGCAAGGATAGGCGGCCCGTTTGCAGCCAGCCGCGTTTTAATGCGGGCAGCGGAAAAATGATTTCGTTATCCTGTCCCGCAGCAAGGTCGAAAGTGACTGAATCTGCATTCGTGTCGCGCAGGACAAGCTGGTAGCGCGGAAATTTGCTGTTGAAGTGAAAAATGAAACGGGCTGTCTCGCCGCAAAATACCGCGTCAGCGCGTCCCGCGCGTATTTCCAGATGGGCCAGATTGCGAAATGCATGCAGCATGGACATTGTCGCCATCATCGCCAGCAAAAAGGTCAGTACGTAGCCTAAGCTCAGGTTGTAGTTGATATCGCCCAGCAGCATCAGTATCAGTACCCAGGCCAGCACTAGGCCCTGGCGTGTGGGCAGAATGAAGATGCGGCGCTGCGTGAGTACGACGGTTCCGTGCTCGATCTTCGGGCGGAACAGCCAGTTGCTGAATTTTTGTTTGAGTGCGCTGAGCACTAGGGAATTGCCACCGCTTCGATCAAATCACGTGCCAGCGTGTGCTGATGTTCGCCTGTGGACTGCAGGCGGTGGCTGACGACGCCGGGCAGGACGGTCTGCACATCTTCGGGAATCACCGAGTCGCGACCATCGATCAATGCCCAGGCCCGTGCGGCCGACAGCAGGGCTATGCCTGCGCGTGGACTCAAACCATGCGTATAGCGTGCCTCCTCGCGGGTGTGGCGCAAAATGGCCTGCACGTAATCGAGCAAGGCTTCAGCTACGAAAACCGCCTTGGCGCGTTGCTGCAGTGCCAGCAGTTCTGCGCTGTCCATTTGCGGTGTAAGTCTGGCGATGATCTCGCGACGGTCTACGCCGGACAGT
>JBBRBS010000190.1:0-3357 GCA_038205615.1 Burkholderiales bacterium
CGCCGCTTGAGAACCATCTGGGTGAGTTGTGGGCGCAGTTTGACTTTTTGCTGCCCGGCTTGTTGGGCGATGCCAAGAGCTTTACCAAGACCTGGCGCACGCCGATCGAAAAGCATGGCAACCGGCTGCGACGGGACCTGCTGGCACAACGCGTGCGTCCTTTCATCATGCGCCGCCGCAAGGAAGATGTGGCGACTGAATTGCCGCCGAAGACACTGATCGTGCGCACCGTCGAACTGTCGGGTACACAGCGCGATCTGTATGAGACGGTACGCATCGCGATGGATCAGCGCGTGCGTGAAGAAATAGCCGAAAAGGGCTTTGCGCGCAGCCATATCATCATCCTCGATGCGCTGCTCAAGCTGCGTCAGGTGTGTTGCGATCCGCGTCTCCTCAAGCTCAGTAGTGCCAAGAAGGTCAAGGAGCATGCCAAGCTCGACCTGCTGATGGAAATGTTGCCGGAGCTGGTCAGCGAAGGGCGTCGCATTCTGGTTTTTTCGCAGTTTACGTCGATGCTGGAACTGATTGAAGCTGAACTGGCTAAAGAGGCGCTGACTTACGTCAAGCTTACCGGCGATACGCAAAACCGCGAGGAGGTGGTGCGCCAGTTTCAGGATGGCGAAGTGCCGATTTTCCTGATCAGCCTGAAAGCAGGTGGGGTAGGGTTGAATCTGACCACGGCGGATACCGTGATACATTACGATCCATGGTGGAATCCTGCTGTGGAGAATCAGGCGACAGATCGCGCGCACCGTCTGGGCCAGACCAAGAATGTGTTCGTCTACAAGCTGGTGGTGGCGGGCAGCATCGAAGAGAAAATTCTGGCGCTGCAAGAGAAGAAGGCCGAGCTGGCGGCAGGTATTCTGTCTGAAGACAGCACGGGTTTAACCAAGTTTGGCGAAGCGGACATCGCGGCGTTGCTGGCTCCGTTGCCCAAAGATGCAGAAGAATAGCCGGAATAAGAGCTGATTGCACTGATCAGCCAGACCACCGTGATGTTGCATAGGGACGCAGGATGAGCAGGTAATCAATGGATATACATATTGAATCAGCGCTATTAGCACAGCTTCTGGACGAGCACGCGATCGTGAGCGTGACCGATGCCGCCGGCGATATTACCTACGTCAATCAGAAATTCCTCGATATTTCTGGCTATAGCCTGCCCGAGCTGATCGGACAAAATCACCGTATCCTGAAATCCGGCATCCATACGCCCGTCTTTTATCAGGAGCTGTGGGATACGCTGTTGAGCGGCAAGACCTGGCAGGGGGAAGTGTGCAACCGGCGCAAAAACGGCACCCTGTATTGGGTGCGCGCATCGGTGAAACCCGTTCTCGATGCGATCGGTTTGCCCGTGCAATATATCTCCATTCGCACTGATATTACTGAAATCAAACACGCCGAGGAAAGTGCCCGTTGCAGCCAGCTGCTGATTCGCAGCGTGTTCGACGCGATTCCCGATCTGATTTTCTATAAGGACTGCGACGGTAAATACCTCGGCTGCAACAGGGCATTCGAGCTTTATTTCAACGCGCCGGAAGCGTCGATCATCGGCAAGACGGATTTCGATTTCGTCGACCAGCAGACCGCCACGTCCTTCCGCAAACAGGATGAACTGATGCTCGTAGCAGGTGCGCCGCGCAGCAATGAGGAGTGGATTACCTATCCGGACGGCCGCAAGGTGCTGATGGAAGTGGTCAAGATGCCGTATGACTATGGCGGAATGCAACCCGGGGTGATCGGTGTCGGACACGATATTACACGCCGTAAACAACAGATTCAGGCGATCGAAGAAAGCGAGTCGCGCTGGGCTTTTGCGGTGGAAGGCGCGGGCGACGGTGTGTGGGACTGGGATATGCGCACAGGTCACATGTTGTTCTCACGGTTGTACGAGGCGATGTTAGGCTATGACGAGCATGAGTTACCGCAGACGGCAGACGCATGGATTAAAAGCGTGCACCCCGCTGATCTGTCGCGGGTGCAGGATACATTGCAGAAATACCTGGCCGGAACCTTTCTTAATTACGTCATCGAGTTGCGTTTGCAATGCAAGGAGGGCGGTTACAAGTGGGTGCTGTGTCGCGGTACGGTCGTCGAGCGCGATGCCGAGGGAAAACCTGTCCGGATGATCGGCATTCACAGCGACATCAGCGAGCGCAAGCAGGGTGAGCAGCAGTTGGAGCTGTTCCGCGAAATGATCGAAAACACCGGGCAACCCGTTTTTCTGATCGATGTCGAGGATGGCTACCGGTTGGTCTATGTGAATCAGGCGGCCTGCAAACATTGGGGGGCGAGCAAGGAAGAATTGCTGACCTGGCGCATTCCTGATTGGGATCCTACCTTTGACGAGGAACGAACTAAAGCGCACTTTGTAGAGACAGTGGGTAAGCCTGGCGTGATAATGGAAACCAAGCACCTGCTTAAAGACGGACGTATCGTTCCCGTCGAACTTTTTGTCAATGCGCGGATGATTGCGGGGAAGTCCTACATATTTGGTTCATTTCTGAATATTTCAGAACGCAAAAAGTCGGAAAATTCATTGCTGTTTGCAAAAGAATCGGCTGAACGCGCCAACAGCGCCAAATCCGACTTCCTGTCCAGTATGAGTCACGAACTGCGCACACCGATGAACGCGATACTGGGATTTGCGCAACTGATGGAGGGGGATGCTGCAATTACCGAGGATCAGCGCGAGAATCTGCAGCAGATTTCCAGGGCCGGCTGGCATTTGCTCGATCTGATCAACGAAGTGCTTGATTTGGCTAGGGTTGAATCCGGCGAGATCAAACTGGCGTTTGAGAGTGTTGATCTTGCGGATATGGTCTCGGAATGTCTGTCTCTGGTCAGACCGCTGAGTTTGCATAAGCGGATCAACGTCGTAAACAGCGTAGGCGCAGATACACCCAGGATGCGTGCTGATTACCTGAGACTCAAGCAGGTGCTGATCAATCTGCTGTCCAACGCGATCAAATATAACGTTGAAGGTGGCCAAGTCAGAATCAATGTGTCGATTGTCGATGACGACAAGCTCGCCATCGTGGTGCGCGACACAGGGCGCGGCATGACGCCAGAGCAAATGGCGAAATTGTTCGAGCCTTTCTCCCGCTTTGGCGATACGGAGGCGGTACAGGGAACCGGGATAGGCTTGTCTATTAGCAAGAAGCTGATCGAGCGTATGGGCGGGGAAATTCTGGCAGAAAGCGTATACGGCGCCGGCAGTATGTTTTCCATCGTGCTGCCTAGAGCGGATATGTCCGACATGAAATTACCCTCAAAACAGGATGTGCTGTCGTTGCTGTATATTGAAGACGATGCCGCGCAGCAATTCTTGCTGGGTAAATGGGCGAGCAAGCAGGG
>JBBRBS010000191.1:0-3235 GCA_038205615.1 Burkholderiales bacterium
CACCCAGGCTGAACGCATCGATGATCCGTCTTCTCAGCCAAAAATTGGCGACGTGTTGGTTAATCAGGGAGCGGTCGCAGCGGAAGTGGTGGAGGCTGCTGCCGTCAAGCAAGGCCGAATCATTGAGAAGAAAACGCTCGAATCCCAGCTGATCCGCGTGCAGGCGGCAAAGCTGGATCAGCTCATCGATCTGGTCGGGGAGATGGTCATCGCCAGCTCCGGCGCTAATATGCTGGCCCGCAAAAGCGGCGAGACTGCACTGGTCGAATCGACTTCCGTCATCTCGATGCTGGTTGAACAAATCCGCGACAGCGCATTGCAACTACGCATGGTGCAAATTGGCGATACATTTAGCCGATTTCAGCGCGTGGTGCACGACACCAGTCTTGAATTGGGCAAGAACATCGAGCTTGTCATCAGCGGCAGCGAAGCTGAGCTGGATAAATCCGTGGTGGAAAAGCTGGGCGATCCGTTGATGCACCTGGTGCGCAATGCGCTCGACCACGGCATCGAGTTGCCTGAAGTGCGAACAGCAAAAGGTAAGCCGGCGCGCGGCACGCTCAAACTCAACGCGTATCACGAGTCAGGCAACATCGTCATCGAGATCATCGATGACGGCGCCGGAATGAACCGCGAAAAAATTCTCAGCAAGGCACGTGAGCGCGAACTAGTCGCCGCTAACCAGGTGCTGACCGACAGTGAGATATATGGGCTGATTTTCGAGCCGGGATTCTCAACTGCAGACAAGATTACCAACATTTCCGGTCGCGGCGTGGGTCTTGATGTTGTGAAGCGCAACATCACAGCCCTCAGGGGCAGCGTCGAAGTGGAAAGCCATGAAGGATTCGGTTCAACCTTCCGCATCCGGCTGCCGCTGACGCTGGCAATCATCGACGGCTTCCTGGTCGGGGTAGGAAAATCCTCTTACGTCATTCCGCTGGGCACGGTGGTCGAATGCATCGAACTGTCCGAAAAGGATAGGACGAATTCACTCAGTCGCCAGTACATCAACCTGCGCGGCGAGGTGCTGCCTTTTGTGCGGATACGCGAGCAGTTCGAGGTCGCAGATCCTGGCGGCCGCCGCGAGAACATCGTGGTGGTGCAATATGCAGGGCAGAAGATCGGCCTGGTGGTGGACGAGCTGATGGGTGAATTCCAGACGGTGATCAAACCGCTGGGCAGCATTTTCAAACACATCAAGGGCATTGGTGGCTCGACCATTTTAGGCTCGGGGGATGTGGCGCTGATCCTGGATGTGCAGTCGCTGGTGGCGCTGGCAACAGTGCAGCAAAATCGGGCACAAGTGGCCGAGGCTATAGGAATTTATTAAATTGATAATTGAGGAGGTGTGAGATGTTCAAGAACATGACCGTAGCCAAAAAACTGATTTCCGGCTTTCTTCTCGGATCATTGTTATCCCTGATAATCGGACTAGTTGGCATCGCCAATATGTCGAAGATCAACGACAAGGCGGACGAAATATACGCGAAAGAGCTGATGGGACTTTCCTATATCAAGGAGGCCAACATCAATCTGGTCTACCTCGGGCGCGGGCGCGGCAATATGGTGATGGCCACCACTCTGGATGAGCGCAATAAGCAAAATGAAGCGAGGGCAAAGTACAACGCCAACGTCGTTGATCTTATGGCAAAGGCGAAGCCATTGTTCATCAGCGATCAGGCCAAAGAGATTTTTGCAAATTTCAACAAGACATGGGATGAGTATCAGAAAAACGGTGACAAATCTTACGCGATTGTCGAAGGCGAAAGCCTGCCGAAATTCAGCGAGACGTTGACGCAGTCATTAGCCGAGACGCGCGCAGATGCCAACAAGCTTGACGAATATTTGACCGAGCTGACCAAGCAAAAGGAAGAACGCGCCAAGGCTGCCTCGGATGAAACCACCGCGCTGTACACGACATCCCGGTTCTTGATGATCACTGTCATCATTATTTCGATTGTACTGGGTGTCGGCATCGGCCTGCTGATCACCCGCAGCCTGACCAAACAGCTGGGCGGCGAACCGGCTTATGTTACCGAGGTGGTGAGCAAGATCGCTTCCGGTGATCTTGCCGTGCATGTGCAGACCAAAGACAAGGACGACAGCAGCATGCTGTTTGCGGTGAAGGGGATGGTCGCCAAGCTATCCGAGATCATCACCGCAGTGCGCTCGAATGCAGATTCGCTTGCCAGCGCCTCAGAAGAAATCAGCGCCACCGCGCAATCGCTGTCGCAATCATCAAGTGAGCAGGCGGCCAGCGTGGAAGAGACCACAGCCTCGATCGAGCAGATGACCGCCTCGATCACGCAGAACACGGAGAATGCGAAAGTTACCGACAGCATGGCCGGCAAGGCAGCCAAGGAAGCGACCGAAGGCGGGCAGGCAGTCGGCGGCACAGTCGATGCGATGAAGAAGATCGCCGGCAAGATCGGTATCGTTGACGACATCGCCTATCAGACCAACCTTTTGGCACTGAATGCCGCAATTGAAGCGGCGCGCGCCGGAGAACACGGTAAAGGCTTCGCGGTGGTAGCGGCTGAAGTGCGCAAACTGGCTGAACGCAGCCAGGTGGCGGCACAGGAAATCGGCGAACTTGCCAGCAGCAGCGTGAGCCTGGCGGAAAAGGCCGGAAAGCTGCTCGATGAGATCGTACCAAGTATCAACAAGACTTCAGAGCTGGTGCAGGAGATCGCCTCAGCCTCATCGGAGCAATCCACAGGGGTTGCGCAGATCAACAGCGCGATGGGGCAGCTCAACCAGACTACGCAGCAGAATGCATCCGCCTCGGAAGAGCTGGCGGCAACGGCTGAGGAGATGAGCAGCCAGACCGAGCAACTGCAAAGTGTCATGACATTCTTCAAGCTGGATAACGCAGGCGCTCAGGGCATCACTTCGGTGCGCCACAGCGCAGGCCCTGCTCGCAGCCCGGCGCCCAAGTTATCCAAAATTTCCGCTAAAAAACCTGCCGGCAAGCCCGCCAGCGGCGCGCCCAATGAACAGGACTTTGAACGTTTTTAGTGGGGGGATGACATGAATCAGGCGAAAAATCTGCCAGTCGTCGCTGCGGCGACGACTGAAGAAGATCACCAATACCTCACCTTCCTGTTGAGCGGAGAAATGTTTGCGATCGCTATCCTCAATATCAAGGAAATCATCGAATACGGCAATCTGACCGAGGTGCCGATGATGCCCAGCTTTATCCGGGGGGTCATCAACCTGCGCGGCAGCGTGGTGC
>JBBRBS010000192.1:0-3172 GCA_038205615.1 Burkholderiales bacterium
ACCCGTGCCAGCGGGGTGCGCAAGTCATGCGAAATGCCTGCCAGCACCAGCGCGCGCTCGCGTTCATTGGCCGCCAGATCGGCGGACATCTGATTGAAGGCGACGGATACCGCGATCATTTCCTGTACGCCTTGTTCCGGCAACGGAACAGGCATCTGGCCCTGCCCCACTTCCCTGGCCGCTCGTGCCAACCGCTTCAACGGCTGCGCAACCTGGCGCGCGATAAAATACGCACCCAACAAAGCCAGCAACAGCACGCTGCCGCCCCACACCAGCAACACCTGCGGTACCGGATGCTCGATGTGCTCGCGCGGCAGGGCGACCCAATATTCCTCGTGTCCGATATAGAAGCTCACCCACAGCGCTTCGACCCCGTTGCGCTGCTCCGCAAAACGGGTGTCATCGCCCAGCCTGTGGCGGACTTTTTCGACCATCATCAGCAGTTCCGGCGGCTGATCGGGCAACGGTTCGAGCACATCGCTGATCTCCGCAATATGCACGCGCAACCCTTCAGAATCGGCCAGCTCGGCCAGCAATGCGCCGCGCCATTCAGGGGCCGCAGACATCACGGCGGCGCGGGTCAGATTCACCACCGACACCACCAGTTGCGCCATCTGCCGGGCATGCGGCTCCTGCTCCGCATGGCGAAAAATGGCGAGGGATGCGGCCATCGATACCACGATCAACACAACGATCAGCAAGAAAGCCCGCGCCAGCAGCGTTTTAGGCATCAGGTTTTTCAAGACTTCGTGCCATCCGGCACGAAGACGTAGCCGTGCCCCCAGACTGTCTGGATGAAACGCGGTTGTGCGGAATCGGCTTCGATCAGTTTGCGCAGGCGCGATATTTGCACGTCGATCGCCCGGTCAAACGGATCGTGGTCACGACCGCGCGCCAGCGCCATCAGTTTGTCGCGGGACAAGGGAAGACGCGGATGCGTGACCAGCACTTTAAGCAGCGCAAATTCACCGGTGGTCAGCACGACCGGCACGCCGGCCCTGACCAGCTGCCGCGTGGCCATATTCAGCTCACAATCGCTGAAAACAACCGTCTTCTCCTCGACATCCGGCGCCCCTATTGCCTGATTACCCTTGCGCCGCAACACGGCCTGAATGCGTGCGACCAACTCGCGCGGATTGAACGGCTTCGGCAGGTAATCGTCCGCGCCCATTTCCAGACCGATGATACGGTCGATCTCGTCGCCCTTGGCCGTCAGCAGGATGACTGGCACGTTCTCGCCTGCCGCGCGCAGACGGCGCAATATTGCCAAGCCGTCCTCATTGGGCAACATCAAATCCAGCACCAGCAATGCATAGCGATTGAGTAACAAGGCCTTGTCCAGCGCACTGCCATCAGCCACGGCCTTGACGCTGAAACCTTGTTCGCCAAGATAACGCAGCAGCAGTTCGCGCAGCCGCGCGTCATCGTCAATAATCAGAATGCGTTGTGTATTGTTCATGGCGGCATGATACAGATACGGCGGATGCGATGCTGGCTGAAACAAATTGTTACAAAATCAGCTTATGCAATAATACTTCGCTTACGTTTAACGTCTACTATTCATCCACTCGCATCAGCTACGATTAACTATCAGGATCTTAATCATGAAAGCACTTATCAAGACACTGCTCGCCGCCGGCCTCATCGCCTCATTCAGCCTGACCGCCGTGGCCGCTGATGTCGCACCCGCACCCGCTCCCGGCATGCAGGAACGCATGGAGCGCATGAAGGCCATGAGTCCCGAGGAGCGTGCTGCAGAGCGAGAAACGATGCATCAGGAAATGCTGAAACTGACGCCGGAGCAACGCGCCGAAAAACACCGTGAAATGCACGAATATATGGAGAAATTATCGCCTGAAGAGCGCGCCCGCCATCATGATGAAATGAGTAAGGCGATGGACTGCATGCCGCAGGAGCAGCGTGCAAAACAGCGGTCTGAAATGCGTGAATATTGGCAGAAGATGACGCCGAAAGAACGCGCTGAACACCGCAGTGAAATGCAAAAACACTGGAAAAGCATGCCGCCTGAAGAACGCGCCGCGCGCCGGAAGGAAATGCGGGAACGCTTCGAGCAAATGTCCCCGCAGGAACGCCGTCAATTCAGACACGACATGCTAGGTAATATGCCATCCGGCATGCCGCAGGCGAAGCATCCTGAGGCCGCCAAATAACCGGCTTAACCCCGCCCACCGGGCGGGGTTAACTATTCCTCTGCACAATCATCCTGCCGCTTCCCGCGCTGGCTATTCCACTGAGCATAACACTCCAACCCGCAGAAATAAGCAACATAATCAACTGCTTCCGGAGTTTTCGCAGCCGTCAGCGGCACTTCCTTGCAACAAATCTCACATGCTACCAATTCAACTTCGGGCAATTGCGTATCCATGATCTGACCCCTTAGTATTGATAATACTGTTTGTCACCTGCGCAGCTTATCGGGGAATCATGGCCTGCGCAAGGAACTTGCAAAACCTCGACGCAGCCGGCTTTTCGGATCGTCAAGCGGCCTGAACTTCGCCAGCCACTTGCCATTGTGCTTCAATGGTGTCCGCAGACAAATCAGCACCGCAATCCCATTCGATAAAGTAACCGCCATTGGCGACTTTGATAAATTCGCCGTGGTCTCGCAACGCTTCAAATGCCTCGTATTCAAGATAGGGGCTGACATCGAAACTGCCGACGCGACCGTCATCGGCAACGACGGACAATACCCAATTTTGTTGCGGACGGAGTTCTGCAATTCTCATTGATCAAGCCCTTTGATTGGAAATGGTTTTTTACCGTTTACAGCCAGGTTCCAGTCGGCTTGCAAATCTTCCTGATGAATCTCGATCCAGGCGACGACCAGCTTGTGCTTGTTTGGGGGGAGCTCACCCGCCAGAAGCGCTCCGTCAAGGATTGAATAAACGGCAATCTTTCCCTGGTAATCGGCATGGATATGCGGCACATGATGTTTCTGGATATCGCGAAAGAACATCCGAACGAGAATCCCATAAAACATGGAAATGGTTGGCATGGTATGACCTCGCAGGATTAAACGCTTCCATTATATCCAATTAGCTTATTGTGGCTAATGCTTTGAAAAACTTATACAGCAGCCAAATTATTGATGCGCCACGCAAATTTCATATTTTCTGACAAATACATAGGCCGTTCGGCATATTGACACCCT
>JBBRBS010000193.1:0-3118 GCA_038205615.1 Burkholderiales bacterium
GGGCGGGGCGATACGAGATCCGATTTATTGGTTCTGTTGCGCGACAACCTGCGTCATCGCCGTGATATTGAACGCGCGTATCTGCGTGCGATTGCAGGTGCGCAGCACGAAGTGGTGATCGCCTGCGCCTATTTTCTGCCGGGACGGATTTTTCGCCGGACGCTGAAACAGGCCGCACGGCGCGGGGTGCGCGTGGTTCTGTTGCTGCAAGGCCGTGTGGAATATCGCTTGCAACACTATGCGACGCAGGCGCTCTATGAGCAACTGCTGGCCGCCGGGGTCGAGATTTATGAATATCAGACCAGTTACATGCACGCCAAGGTGGCTGTGGTCGACGGTCAGTGGTCGACGGTTGGATCATCGAACATCGATCCGTTCAGCTTGCTACTGGCAAGGGAAGCCAATCTTGTCGTGCTGGACGCAGGATTCGCCACGAAATTGCGCGGCGACCTGTTTGCGGCCATTGCTCAGGATGCACGGCGGATCGAACCTGCTCACTGGAGCCTGCTGGGCTGGATGGGACGTCTGCTGGCCAGACTCAGCTACGCCGTGGTGCGCATGATGATAGGTGTTCTTGGGTACGGAAAACGCGGCGTCTGACTGTCTGTCGAAGCCGCCGGCTTTTCATTGGTCAGTGGATTTAAATCATTATTTCATTCTATACAGTCGTTGTTTCACCGTTTGACCCTTGATTCCGTCGAAACGGTCATCCATCGCATCACTCAGCCTGGCCAGGCGTTCGTCCGGGTGCGGGTGGGTTTTGAATAGCAGCGCCACGCTGCTACTGTCGTCTTTTGCGGTATGGCCGATTTGTTGCAAGACGCCGGGCAGGCCGTACGCATCGTAACCGGCACGCGCTGCCAGCACTACGCCGATGCGATCCGCCTCGAATTCAGCGCTCTTGTCGAGCGAGCGTGAAACGATTTCGGCGCCGCTGCCGATCAGATTGCGGATCTTGTCGTCGCCACCGACTTGTTTACCTATCAGCTTTCCGCCTAAATCCACCATTTTGCTTTGTTGCAGAATCTTCAGGTGATGTTTCCTGATGATATGGCCGATTTCATGCGCCAGCACACCTGCCAGTCCGGCTTCGTCGTCCAGCAGCCGGTATAAGCCTGCCGTGATGAAGATATAACCCCCGGGGGCCGCGAAGGCGTTGATGTCACGCGAGTCAATCACGCCAAAATGCCAGGCCAGATCAGGGCGCTCACTTTGGCTGGCGACCCAGCGGCCGACATTATTGACATATTTTTGCAGCTGTTTGTCTGGCACAAGAGGGGCTGCGCCGAGCAGGTTGCCTGAAATCTGCCGGCCGATGGCGACTTCTTCGGCTTCCGTATAACCGCCCAGACTTGCGTCCGGTTTTTGCAGGTCGCGCGCGGCATTGCGCAGTTCCTGACCCAAATCAAAGGCCTGTGCAGCGGACAGCGGCAATGTAAGGCAGGAAATTGCTAATAGCTTGATTAATAAGTGTTTCATCGCGCCTCTCCCGAACGTTCAGGCAGATAGTCAAGTTGCCTGGCCGCAAGCCTGGCGCCGGTTGCGAATTTTTTTGCATCCGCACGGCTGGTTGTGTAGGATTCTGCGAGGGTGATCTGTTTTTCGTCGTATTTGGCGGCCTTGAGTTGTTCCTCATTCAGGCCGCGGATGCCGGTAGTGGCGACGATACGACCCGTGCCTGCGCGCCCGGATGTGAGACCCGCCAATCCGGATAATTCACTGCCAGCCGAACCGACCTTCGCCTCCCCTCGCCGTAGACTGAGCAGACGTATCCAGCCGTTGCCCTGAGGGCTTTTGATCTGATACCAGCCGCCGTCCTTCTTCAGTATTTCAACTTTGGCGCCGGATGGCAGCCTGGCGATGACAGCGGCATCGGAAAACGGTGCCGCCCTCAGCGTATCGGCCTTGATGGTCGTGCCGCTCTCAGTAGCCTGGGCAGTGGTGGTAAACAGCAGCATTGCGGCCAGTAGTAAATGATTTAATCGTAATGTCATGCCTCTTCCTTTTTAAGGTTCATCGCTACGCTTATCACCCTTTCACGCAGCAACTTGGGGCGTAGCCCCTTAGTTGTTCGGGGAAGACCCTTGCGGTTTCACCCTTCCCGCTTTTACTTCGTTCCACTTCAGGAGTGTTGCTGCAAACAGTGTACGCCAGCTATCGCGTGCTTGCTCGCCGCCGGCGATACGTCCTTCTGATACGACGCTGGAAACGTCATTGTCGCTCGTCGCGCAGTATTTATGCAGCAGTGGCCCGATTGCCTGTTCCAGTGCCAAAATGTCGCGTGCGATGTGCAGGCGGCTTTGGGCTTCGTCTGTGTCGTGTAACCAGGAGATAGCCAGCGTGTCTTCAAACAAATCCCACAGGCCCCGCTGATCCCCCCTGATAATTTCCACACTCTTGTTTTTACTGCCAATCCTGTCCAGGCTTGAGCGAATTTTTTCACGAACCCCGTCGTTCAGCATGCCGTCGTGTCGACCCAGGTGGATCAGCATCAGTGTGCCGTACAACTCTCCGCTGCTCTGTTCGGTCGCGCTCACAGTGTTTTGTACCAGCGCTTTGCTGGTGGCGAAGTCGTAAAGCCTCGCGATGCTGAAATAGGTCAGGCTCAGTGTGACAGGGCCGGTAAGGTTGATGTAGGTATTGGTGAAATTGATGCTGGCATAGGATATGCCGAGCAGGATGAATTGAGACGCACCGAACAGGCCGTCAATCTTGTCGCGTCCGGCGTTACGATAGAAGCCCCAGGCGGTCGCCCAGATGACGGTGAGCGTCAGCAGCAGGTAAATATAGCGCGCATCAGGGAACCGCAGGAAGTCGCCGTGTTTGACGTTGTCGATCGCGGTAGCCAAAATTTCCACGCCCGGATGGGTGCGGGAAAGCGGGGTCGGTTTGATGTCGAACAGGCTGGGTGCGGTCGAACCGATGATGACGATCTTGCCGGTGAATTCGTCGGGTGCGCGGTGCTTTTTCTGATTGGAGAAATCCGTGAACACGTCGCTGAAACTCGCCGATTTATAGGTGAAAGGCGGGCCGCGCCAGTTGAGCAGCACCCGCGCCGCATCGGGCTGGCTGAATGACAGATGTTGTGCCAACGCTAACGGCAGGGAGGGTATTTTCC
>JBBRBS010000194.1:0-3097 GCA_038205615.1 Burkholderiales bacterium
GTGATCCTTCGTGGCCGCCCCAGATCGCGGCGAAGCGATATTGGCCGGGCAACTGGGAATTGGAATGCTGGGCTACGTACAAGACGGAGAAATCATTACTCAAAAAAGCATTAGCGAGCGCGGCAAAGGCCAAGCCCACAAACAGCAACTGCCCATAAGCTAACGGGCGGGCAACGCCCATAAATACCCTGTTGTTGCGCGCCGCGCCCAATATCGGCAAAACGCCCAAGACAATCGCCAGACATAGCGCGACGATGAGTGAAAAATGACCTAGTTCTGGAATCATGTACGATCTTTCGAGGTTTATTTTGCAGCAGGGGCGACAGCACTCGCTGCAGCAGCGTTGGCAGCTTCGGCTTTTTTCAGGGCATCGGCGGCTTCAGGCGGCATGTAGTTTTCATCATGCTTGGCCAACACTTCTGAGGCATGCATCAAGCCATCGGCTTCCATCTTGCCTTGCGCGACCACGCCCTTACCTTCCTTAAACAGGTCAGGCAGGATGCCTTTGTAGACGACCGGCAATTTCTGGTGCAAGTCGGTAATCATGAAGTGTACCGTCAGACCATCCTTCTCACGCCGAATGCTGCCCTCTTCGACCAGACCGCCGATGCGGAAACTGCGATCTTGCGGCGCCTCCTTGTTAAAAACCTGGGTCGGTGTGAAATACAGGCTGACGTTATCTTTCAGCGCGTTGAGTACCAGCCCCACTGCAAGTCCCACTGCGGCGATGGCGAGAACAATATATACGGCTCTTTTTTGACGCGGCTTCATGCTAGTCCTCTTCCGATTGATCTGCTTCGCGCATCAGGCGCACCTGCTGCAACGTAATTTTCCGCTTATGCACGACCATCGCGATTTCAACTGCAAAGATCAAAAACGCGACTGCGTAAGAACCGACCCATATATAGGTCAACGGATTCTCTCTCATCCAGATATCCAAACTCATGACTTCACCTCCGCCAGTTCAGTAATCCATTTGCTACTTTTCTCGCGCTCCAGAATGATGCAGCGCACCCGCGTCAAAGCAATTGCAATCGCATACAGCCAGCAGGCCGCCAGCATCGTGAACATCGCTTGCTGCATTGCGATGTGCATCGAGGTGCCCGAGTATTTGATGGTCGATCCCTGGTGCAAAGTATTCCACCACTTCACCGAAAAGTAGATGATAGGCACGTTCACGGAACCCACGATCGCAAGCAGCGCTGCGGCACGATCGGCTCGGCGAGGATCATCGATCGAGGCATGCAGCGCGATAAAGCCTAAATACAAAAACAACAGGATCAATTCTGATGTCAGCCGCGCATCCCACACCCACCACGCGCCCCACATCGGTTTTCCCCACAAGGCGCCTGTCCACAAAGAGATAAAGGCAAACAGGGCGCCGGTCGGTGCAATCGCACTGGCCATCATAGACGACAGACGCGTATTGAAGATCAGCCCTAATGCCGCATAGCCCGCCATGATCAGGTATAGGAACATCGAGATGATCGAGGACGGCACATGGATGAAGATAATGCGATAAAACTCACCCTGCTGCGCATCGGCGGGTGCGACGACAAAGCCGATATACAGGCCAACTGCAAACAGGATGAGCGACGAAATTGCGAACCAGGGAATCAACTTGCCAGCCAATGGATAGAAGGTAGTCGGTGCTGAATATTTGAACCAGTTTATTGCCATTGTCACTCCATCGAAATTCGTAACGCCTGAGCCGTCACCCATGGGGTAAATGCCAGAGCCAACACCAACAACGCGCCCATCAAAGACAAATGGGCCGACACATTTAGTCCGCTGGATACTGCCTGCACGGCACCTGTACCGAAAATCAGCACAGGAATACACAAGGGCAACACCAGCAAGGACAACAACACACCGCCACCACGCAGACCTAAGGTCAATGCCGCACCGATCGCACCGACCATACTCAGTATCGGCGTGCCCAGCAACAGGCCCAGCATCAACACACCGATGGCCGGCACCGACATATCGAATTGCAGCCCCAACACCGGTGTCAACAGCACCAGCGGCAAACCCGACACCATCCAGTGCGATACCATCTTGCCCAGCACCAGCACTGACAGTGACTGGGGCGCCAACAGCATTTGCTCTAGCGTACCATCCAAATAGTCTGCCGAAAACAGTCTGCCTAACGACAACATTGATGAGAGTAAGGCCGCTACCCACAACACCCCGGGCGCCATCTTGCGTAACATATCCATTTCAGGACCTACGCCAAGCGGAAACAGACTCACTACCATTACAAAGAAGATCAGCGTGGTCAGCACATCTGCACGGCGACGCATTGCCAGCACCAGGTCACGGCGCATAACCAGCAAAAACAAGGCGATCAGGGATAATTTCTTCATGACAGTGACAAAGTGCGCATTTCCATACCCGCCACAATCAGCGGCTGGTGGGTCGTAAAAATAACCATACCCTGCCCGGCCAGATGCTCCGCAATCAATTCCCCGATCAATGCCACTGCTCCGACATCCAGCGCGGCCAAAGGTTCATCCAGAACCCATAACGCGGCATCGTTCACCAGCAGGCGCGCCAGAGCTACGCGACGGCGCTGCCCCTGGGACAACACCTTGGTCGGCAATCGCTCGCGCCCTTTGAGTCCCATGCGCCGCAAGGCGGAAATCGCCCCTGATTCGTTCAGTTCAACGCCCGACAATCCCGCAGAAATTCGCAGATTTTCCAGCGCGCTCAATTCATCCTTGATCGCATTCAAATGTCCCAAGTAGATCATTTGTGCGAAATAATCCTCATCCAGATCTTTCACATCAGCGCCATCCCAGGAGATTTTACCCTCGTCAGGCATGATAAAACCGCAGAGCGTCCGCAACAGGCTGGTCTTTCCGCTGCCATTGGCGCCCTGAATCTGCATGATTTGCCCCGGATGCAGCGTAAAGCTCAACCCTGAAAACAAACGATGATCGCCACGACTACAAGCAAGATTGCTGACTTCCAGCATGAAGTAAAGACCTGAAATTGAACAGCGCAGGATTATATACGATAGCATCTTGCGCGAACGGCAAAAACGCAGGGCCGGATTATAAAATTTGTAATCCTGCTTTCCTCGCTCATTTGTAGG
>JBBRBS010000195.1:0-3056 GCA_038205615.1 Burkholderiales bacterium
GGGTGCATTCTTACCCGCAGGGGGCATCCCCGCCGGGTCCCCGCTGCCAAGCAGCGACCTCGGCGTGAGAATACGCGGCAGCAAATCCAGCGTGGTTTGCAGGCTCACCTCGAAGGTGCGCAGGTTGCGATTGTTCACACCGATCAGAGGCGTTGCCAACTGCAGCGCGGCGTTCAGCTCTTCGCCATTGTGCACTTCAACCAGAACCGCCATGCCCAACTGATGCGCCAGCGACTCAAACGCCTGCATCTGCACCACATCCAGCGCGGCGGCAATCAGCAGGATCGCATCCGCACCCATCGCGCGCGCCTGATAAATCTGGTATTCATCCACGATGAAATCCTTGCGCAGCACCGGCAATTCGCAGGCGGCACGCGCCTGTTGCAAATAATCGGCACTACCCTGAAAAAACTGCTCGTCGGTCAGCACCGACAGACAGGCCGCACCGTGCTGCTGGTAGCTTACGGCGATCGCGGCAGGATTAAAATCGCTGCGTATCACGCCCTTGCTCGGGCTGGCTTTTTTGATCTCGGCGATAACCGCTGGCAGACCGGCTGCAATTTTCGCGCGTATTGCGCCGGTAAAATCACGGACAGGCGCTGCCTGATCGGCTTCTGCGCACATCACAGCCAGGGGTTTACTCAGCTTGGCAGATGCAACTTCCTGATATTTGACAGCAAGAATTTTATTTAATATGTCAGACATGTTGTTTTTATAAAGTGAACTGGATTCCCGCCTTCGCGGGAATGACACCAGCGGAACGCTCATTTTAACATCAAGCCCGTCATTCCCGTGAGTACAGGAATCCAGTAGAATCCAGCCGGTACAAAATAACGAGGTTGTCATGGACAATATTGTGGAATACATGAAGGGTGTCGGTCAGGCGGCACGTGCCGCTTCAGTCATCATGGCACAGGCCGACACCGCGCTCAAAAACCGCGCACTCACTGAAATTGCAGCCGCCTTGCAAGACCAGTCTGCTCAACTTTTAGCTGCCAATGCAACGGATGTGACCGCTGCGCGCGCCAACGGACTGGATGAGGCGTCGATAGACCGCCTGACGCTGAACGAAAAATCCATTCAGTCGATGGCCGACGGCTTGCTGCAAATTGCGCAACTGCCCGACCTGATCGGCAGCATCAGCGATCTCAATTTTCGCCCCTCAGGCATTCAGGTCGGCAAGATGCGCGTGCCGCTGGGTGTGATCGGCATCATTTACGAGTCGCGCCCCAATGTCACGGCAGATGCCGCAGGCCTTTGCCTCAAATCCGGCAATGCGGCCATTTTGAGAGGCGGATCGGAGGCGATCCATTCTAATCAGGCCATCGCCGCATGCGTGCATGCAGGCTTGGCCGCTGCAGGACTGCCTGAAACTGCGGTACAAGTTGTCGCCACGACGGACAGGGCCGCTGTCGGCGCACTGATTACGATGAAGGAATACGTGGACGTGATCGTGCCGCGCGGCGGCAAGAGCCTGATCGCACGCATCTCTGATGAGGCCACCGTGCCGGTCATCAAGCATCTGGATGGAATATGTCACGTCTACATCGATGATGAGGCTGACATCGACAAGGCAATCCGCATCGCCGACAACGCCAAGACACATCGCTACGGGGTGTGCAACGCGATGGAAACCTTGCTGGTAGCGAAAAACGTGGCCGAAAAAGTATTGCCGCCGTTGTGCCGGATTTACCTTGACAAAGGCGTGGAATTGCGCGGCGATACCGCCTGCTGCGCGCTGATACCCGAAATGACGCTGGCAACTGCAGAGGACTGGAGCACCGAATATCTGGCGCCAATTTTAAGCATAAGAATTGTCGCGGGACTCGATGAAGCCATCGCCCACATCAGCACCTACAGTTCGCAGCACACCGACAGTATCGTGACGGAAAATTACACCCATGCGATGCGTTTTTTGCGCGAAGTGGATTCGAGCTCGGTGATGGTCAATGCCTCGACGCGCTTTGCCGACGGCTTTGAATATGGGTTGGGCGCCGAAATCGGCATCTCCACCGACAAAATACACGCACGCGGCCCGGTCGGTCTGGAAGGACTGACGTCGCAAAAATACATCGTATTAGGTAGCGGACAGATCCGCGTTTAACCAGAGGAAACAACATGAGCCAAACAATCGAAGTAAAAGTACCGGATATCGGCGATTTCAAGGATATCGCCGTCATCGAAATTTCAGTCAAAGCCGGCGATACCGTGACAGCGGAACAGTCGCTGATTACGCTGGAAACAGACAAAGCGGCGATGGAGATCCCGAGCCCTGCCGCCGGCGTCGTGAAAGACCTGAAAATAAAGGTTGGCGACAAGATTTCGGAAGGTTCAGTTATCCTCACGCTTGAAACAAATAACAGCGAAGAGAAAACCGTTAGCAACCCACCCGCAACAGCAGCTACTCCACAAATGGCGCCCGCAGCAGCAGCCAAGGTGATTGCGGGTGACATTCACGCCGAAGTGCTGGTATTGGGTGCCGGCCCCGGCGGCTACACGGCCGCATTCCGCGCCGCAGATTTAGGCAAGCAGGTTGTAATGATCGAGAAGCATGCCAGTCTGGGCGGTGTATGCCTCAACGTCGGCTGCATCCCATCTAAGGCGCTGCTGCATGTCGCCAAGGTCATCTCTGAGGCCGAAGAAGTCTCGCATCACGGCGTCACCTTCGGCGCACCTGCGATCGATATCGACGCGATCCGCAGCTGGAAGGAAGGCGTGGTCAACAAGCTGACCGGCGGACTCAAACAGCTGGCGAAACAGCGCAAGGTACAGGTCGTACACGGCACGGCGAAATTTACTTCCGCCAACTCAGTCAGTGTGCAAACAGAGGATGGCGAGAAGATCATCACATTCGATCACGCCATCGTCGCGGCAGGCTCCTCAGTGTCACGCATTCCCGGCTTCCCGTACGACGACGAACGCATCATCGATTCCACTGGCGCGCTGGCTTTAAAGGATGTGCCAAAACGCCTGCTGATTCTGGGCGGCGGCATCATCGGCCTGGAAATGGCCACCGTGTATGACGCGTTGGGCTCGAAGATTTCCGTGGTCGAACT
>JBBRBS010000196.1:0-3053 GCA_038205615.1 Burkholderiales bacterium
CCCCTTCCTATTCGGAGTTTCTTAAGTGCATCTATTATATCGATCGTGAGAGATTTGTTAGCGCCTTAGCCCTTGCGCTTGATAAGGGTGATAGTTTTGAAATAGAACTTCGAGCTCATGAGGGACACGAGCGTGTCCGATGGGTTCATGCAAAAGTACAACCATCCATCAATCCGACTGGCATCGCAACCCAGATTCATGGAACAGTCATGGATATAACCGAGCGCAAGAAGGTCGAGACCGACCTGCGCATCGCTGCAGCAGCCTTCGAATCGCAAGAAAGCATGATGATTACCGATGCCAATGGAGTGATTCTTCGTGTCAATCAAGAATTTATCCAAAGCACAGGGTATACGGCCGAGGAATGCATAGGAAAAACACCGAGCATTCTTAAATCAGGGCGTCATGATGATGCATTTTACACCGCAATGTGGGCGTCAATTAATCGAGACGGCACATGGCATGGAGAAATATGGGATAAACGCAAAAACGGTGAAATATATCCCAAGTGGCTCACGATCTCGGCCGTCAAGTCAGACGATGGTGTTGTTACCCATTATGTCGGGTCGCACATTGATATTACGGAGCGAAAGGCCGCAGATAACGAAATCAGGGAGTTGGCATTCTTCGACCCACTGACTCACCTGCCCAACCGACGGCTGCTATATGACCGCCTTGAGCATGCATTAGCAGCCAGTGTGCGCAATGGCCGGGAAGGTGTGCTGCTGTTTATAGACTTGGACAATTTTAAAACTCTGAACGACACCCTCGGGCACAATATTGGAGATTTATTGTTGCAGCAGGTAGCTCGACGTTTGCTGTCCTGTGTACGGGATTGCGATACGGTATCCCGTCTTGGCGGCGATGAATTTGTGGTGATACTGGAAAATTTGGGTAGTCAATCACTAGAGGCAGCGACAAAAGCAGAAGCAGTTTGCGAGAAGATTCTCTATTCTCTGGGTCAACCTTATTTCATTGCCTCGCAGGAGTGCCGCAGCACGCCCAGTATTGGTGCCACGTTGTTCAACGGCAACCATTGGCAGATTGATGAATTGCTCAAGCAAGCGGATATTGCGATGTATCAGGCCAAGGCGGCTGGTCGTAATACGCTGCGTTTTTTTAACCCCGAGATGCAGGAAAGCATCAATGTGCGTTCAGCTCTCGAAGGCGAATTGCGCACAGCAATTGAACAACAACAGTTTCAGTTGTACTACCAAATTCAGGTTGACGGTTCACATCGACCTCTGGGAGCGGAAGCGTTGGTACGCTGGATGCACCCTGAGCGTGGCACGATATCACCTGTGCAGTTTATTCCACTTGCGGAAGAAATCGGGCTCATACTTCCCATAGGGCAATGGGTGCTGGAAACCACTTGTGCCCAACTAAAAGCATGGGAGAAAGACGCTCTTACCCGCAATCTCAGTCTGTCATTGAATGTAAGTGCCAAGCAGTTCCACCAGGAGTGTTTTGCAAGTCAGGTGCAGGAAACTATACAACGTCATGGGATTAACCCTGAGTTGCTGAAGCTGGAACTGACTGAAAGCATGCTGGTAGAAGATATCGAAAAAACCATTTACTGCATGAAGAGATTGAACGAAATTGGTATCCGGTTCTCATTGGATGATTTCGGAACTGGTTATTCCTCTTTGCAGTATCTCAAACGTTTGCCGCTCGAACAGCTCAAGATAGACCAGTCCTTCGTAAAAGACATTGCAATTGATGATAACGACCAAGCAATTATTAACACCATCATTGCTATGGCTCATAGCATGGGCATCAATGTCATTGCTGAAGGTGTTGAGACGGAAGCGCAACGCCAACAACTTTTACGGAGTAACTGTAATCAATTTCAAGGATACCTGTTCGGCAAGCCGGCTCCAATTGAGCTGTTTAATGTGCATCTGCTGAGTCTGGCGTAAGGTTGGATGCCGTCCGTGATAGTCAAGTCACTGCCAGCTTTGGGGGGGGTAGAAATTCGTCCTGCTAAATTTCTTTCCAGACAGCCGACAGTCGCCAATGACGGCTATGTCGCGTTAGCGGCTATTCGTGAATATCTGCAACGGTTGGGTACATCGCGCCCGCCATACAGGTTTGCGGTTTTGGGTTTTTCATTCCTTGTGCGTCGCTTCGATCAGCCGAAAACTGAGGCGGCATTTCTTTGATTTTGGATATTCACTATGAAAAAATTTACTGCTTATCGTATCTTTGAACAAGACGGCATTTCCGCCGGGCGGTTTGTCGAGTTCACGCTTGACGATCTTGACCCCGGTGAGGTGGTTATTAAATCGCATTACTCCAGCGTGAATTACAAGGATGCGTTAGCGGCGACCGGTGCGGGCAAAGTCATACGTCGTTTTCCGTGTGTGGGCGGGGTGGATGTGTCAGGCATCGTTGCGAGTTCAACGGACGCGCGCTTTAAAGCCGGCGATGAAGTGCTAGTCACGGGTTACGGCATGGGCGTTTCACACGATGGCGGCTTCGCAGAATATGTACGCGTGCCGGCTGACTGGGTGGTTCCTTTGCCGCAAGGCCTAACGCTGTTTGATGCGATGGCGCTGGGTACGGCAGGTTTTACCGCCGCGCTGTCCATACACCGGCTGGAACAGAATGAACTGCGTCCCGAAAATGGCAAAGTCATCGTCACCGGGGCGACCGGCGGCGTGGCGAGTCTGGCGATCGGCATGTTGGCGCAGTTGGGCTACGAGGTCGTCGCGCTGACGGGTAAAGACAGCGAACACGACTATCTGAAGTCGCTGGGAGCGAGTGAAATCCTGTCGCGCCATAATCTGGTAATGGGCACGCGCCCGATGGAAAAAGCGCAGTGGGCCGGTGCGCTCGATTCAGTGGGCGGCGAGACGCTGGCCTGGCTCACACGCACGATGCAGCAGAACGGCGTGATCGCCAGTTTTGGCAATGCGGGCGGCATCGAACTCAATACCACGGTGATGCCCTTCATCCTGCGCGGGGTGCGCCTGATCGGTGTCGATTCTGCCGCAACTGCTATGCCTGTGCGACTTGAGGTCTGGCGGCGACTGGCTACAGACCTGCATCCG
>JBBRBS010000197.1:0-3046 GCA_038205615.1 Burkholderiales bacterium
CCTGTGGTATTGACCGTACAGATGCTCTCGGTGCTGTCGCCTGACTTGCGCCGCGAACTGCATGAAGCCCTGATAAGTCTTGATGGAAAACGCATCAGCGCCGTCATCGGGCAGATTGAAAGCTGTGATTTGGCGCTGCACAAAACGCTCTCACGTCTGGTCGATAACTTCGATTATCCGGCCATTCTGAAGGTGTTGGACGCTGTTTGACCTGATGCCGCAGATCAAGGCTGGAGTGCCGTGAAAAATACCATCAAACTCAGTAGTTGGTACTGTACCCGTTGCGTGTTAATTCTTCTCCGCCCCGTTAAACAAGACCTCACTTTGAGGCATCAATGGGGAGAATGGCTTAGATAGGTTGAATAACCAATGGGACCGCTTCACGCCTAAAAACTCACAGCCTAGCACTAGTTTACGCTCGGATATTCACGCTTGAGGCAGGCTAGTTGTTGTTTTAGGTTGATCGAAGTAGCGTCCAACAAAAAAGCACGCCTGAGCGTGCTTTTTTGTTGTACTAACCGACTGTGTCAGTTATTACTTGTTGCCACCGTTGTTGCCACCGCGATTGCCGCCGAAGCTGGGGCGGTTGTTGCCGCCGAAGCTTGGACGATCACTGCCTTCACGACGCGGAGCACCGAAGCCGCCACCATTGCCGCCGGTGTTGCTGCGAGGTGCATTGCCGAAGCTGCGCTCGTTGCTGCGTGGTTGTTGAGTCTGACCACCGAAGGCTGGGCGAGCTTGACCGCCGAAACCAGCACCTTCATTGCGAGCCGGATGGCTGTGACGGCTGTCCGGTGCGCTGTGATGAAAGCCTGCGCCGCCGTTGTTGCCGTTTCCAGCGAACGCCGAGCTGCGATTGCCGCCGCCGAAACCACCACCGTTACCACGGTTGCCAGCATATCCGCCACCGCCATTACCGCCACCATTGCCGCCGCCGAAGCCGCCGCCATTGCCGCGTGAAGGGCCGTTATTGCCACGTGGACGGTCAGAAGACGGGCCACCGGTGCGCAACTTGTACTTTGGCTCCAGACCTTCGATCGTGTGCATCTTGATGCTTTGTTCTGTGTAACGCTCGATTCGCTTCAACAATTGCGCATCGCGGTTAGATGCGAACGAAATCGCGATACCTGACGAACCACCACGGCCGGTACGACCGATACGGTGGACGTAATCTTCAGCGAACTTAGGCAAGTCAAAGTTGATGACGTGCGAGATACCACGTACGTCCAGACCACGGGCTGCAACGTCGGTCGCAACCAGAATGCGCACGTTACCGTTACGCATGTTCAGCAAAGTGCGGTTACGTTCGCGCTGGCTCATGTCACCGTGCAAAGCAGCTACCGAATGGCCTTGTGCGGAAAGTTGATCGGCCAGGCCGTCAGCATCGCGCTTGGTTGCGGTAAAGACCAGCGCCTGATTGACTTCAGTGTCAGTCAACAGATGGCTCAGCATCTTGCTCTTGTGTGCGACGTCATCAGCGAACATCATGCGTTGTTCGATATTTTCATGCTTGTCTTTAGCAGCAGAAACATTGATACGCTTAGGTGACTTCAGCAGACGCGAAGCCAGATTGCCAACGACACCTTCCAGCGTTGCCGAGAACAGCAGAGTCTGGCGTGTTGCCGGTGTTGCAGCAGCGATGCGTTCAACGTCGTCTACGAAACCCATGTCCAGCATGCGATCCGCTTCATCCAGAATCAGCATTTCCAGACGCGAGAAGTCAATACGACCGCGTTCCAGATGGTCGATCAGACGGCCCGGAGTCGCAACCAGAATATCTACCTGGCCTGACAGCAAACGGTTTTGTACCGGGTATGGCATGCCGCCCAGAATGCTGATGATCTTGAAGCGCATGTTTTTGCCGTACTTGGTCGCTGCATCGCAAACCTGTTGTGCCAGTTCGCGTGTTGGAGTCAATACCAGTACACGCGGGCCTTTGCCAGGCATCGTGGATGGTGTCGCCAGACGGTTCAGCGCCGGCAGAATAAAGGCTGCAGTCTTGCCGCTACCTGTTTGTGCTGAAGCCATCAGATCGTGACCGGCGATAACTTCAGGGATAGCCTGTTCCTGGATAGGAGTAGGTTCCGTGTAGCCGGATTCTTCGATTGCTTTAAGGATAAGTGGGTTTAAATTCAGTTCTTCAAATGTCATTTTTGCTTCCTTTTAAATCAAAGGGAATCGACTTCGCTATACGGATATGGAATCCACAAAGGTGGACGCCGAATAAGATCCGGTATGGCGAACGTAGAGTCGTTCCCTAAGGTAAGCGCAGGCAGTATTGCTACCCGTGAAACGGGTAGAGGATTAACCGGCGCAAAAAACATCGTTGCTAACCGGGAAACCCTGGAAATCCGTTAGAAATAACGAATTCTTGAAGAGTTCTTTAGACAGGCGCGCTATAAAGCGTGCGAGAGGTAGGTCGGAAACGATGAACTAATGCCGCATAGTCTGCGGCAAGTTGCGCATTATACTGATATAAAAAATTAAAGCCAGATAAATTGTCTTTTTTTATCGGGCAGCCGGTATGTTGTGAAATGTCACGGCTGCATTAAGCTGACGGATGAGTTTTTTGCATGACAACCTGCCAGGCTTGTAATTTTTGATCGAAGGGCATCAATGCATGGGCAGGACTGGTTGATGGCAGGCGCTGATAGTGCAGCGGCCTTGTTTCGAACCGGACCTGTTTCTGGTAGCATTTCTCGGCCATCGCACCATTGAAAAAGACATGCGTAATGTGTGGATGGGTTAAGAAGAACAAGTTGAAATCATTCGGTGTCGCTTCCTTGATGTCTGAATCCATGCTGCTGCTACGCCGGCAAGTAGCTAAAACATCCCACAGAGCGATGCCGGCGGACTTCAGTATCCGTGTGCGCACTTCGTAAGGCCGTTCGGTGGGCGCACCGATCAGTTCGCCCATGATGATCCAGAAGGCATTGCGTTTATGCGCATAATATTGCCCTGCACGGAGCGATTCCTTTCCGGGCATACTGCCCAGAATAAGCACTCGCGCATTTGCATCTTCGACAGGCGGGAAGCAATGGATAGG
>JBBRBS010000198.1:0-3025 GCA_038205615.1 Burkholderiales bacterium
TGCCAGAAAATGATTTGGTCGGGGCTAAGGTGCATGATCTGCCTCCTGTGCCAATGGCCTCGGTTGTTTGGACTCGCGGGTGAGCCACGTCACGGTCAACCTCGCGATAAAAAAACCGAGCAGACCAGCCAGCATGCGCTGCCAACTGTCAGCCAGCAATAAATAGAAGCCGAGCATGACCACGCCGGTGCGTAACAGCATGCTACCGAAGAACCAGAGCGCCACTCGCTCCGATTTGATACCCTTGCGTATGGTGCACCACAGTCCTTTGAAAAAGAATGCGCCGAGTAAAAGTCCCGCGATCAGGGAATAGATAAAGCTCAAGGCGTCAGTCATTGTCCTCTCCCTTCCTGTGTATTTCCTTGTCTTCCTTATCCACCCAGTGCCATGCATTAAAGCAGCCGAGACACAAACCCATGACCAGCAGTGCGAGCGTCCAGGAATGGCTGCCCGGATAGTGCTTGTCGATCCAGATTCCAAGTGCGGCACCAAGCAGCGTGGGAACCGCCACCGACCAGCCTACCAACCCCATCATGCCCAGGCCAGTCCAGACGGTTTGCGTGGTGTGACGTTGCGCCTTGAGTTTGAGCGCCGCCATTTCACCTACCTGCTGGCCGAATTTGTTCTCCTCCGATGCGGGTTGGCCTTTATGTTCATCACTCATGATGAAACTCCGCAAAACGCCGTATGAACCCGCTTTCCAGTTTTGCCAGTACCGAACGCACTTTCTTTTCCTGGTCGTTCAGGTTCAGGAACTCCTGACCTACCGCCGCATGCAGTTTGCTCAAATCCGTTCCCCCGATCGCATTGCGTACCGAGACGAGTACATCCTGCCCAGATTTGACCAGCACGCCCTCATCGACAGCCATATAAACCTCACCTTCCGCCTCGGTCTCGAAAACCAGAATTCCCGGTACCAGTGCCGCCACGCAGTCCAGGCGGTGCGGCAGGAGCCCGAACGAACCTTCGCTGGATCGCGCCACGATGCGCGACACCCCGGTCTTTTCTGCGAAGACTTTGTAGGGCAAGAGGACCTTAAGATTCATGCGTGCCGGCTGCATGCTCTGCCTCCGGTATGCTTTTGGGTTCTGGTTCAATTTTCTTTTTTTCAACCGCTTCGTCGATGTTCCCGATCATGTACAGCGCGCTCTCCGGATAGTCCTTAAATTCATCGCGCAGAATACGTTCACAGCCGTCCAGCGAGTCTTCGAGGCTGACGAGCTTGCCTTTATATCCGGTAAATTGCCCGGTAGTGAAAAACGGCTGGGTCAGGAAACGTTCTAGGCGGCGTGCTCGCCCGACAACATTGCGGTCCTCGGGTGAAAGTTGCTCTAGTCCGAGCATGGCGATGATGTCCTTGAGGTCGGAATACTGCGCTAGCGTGCGCCGGATTTCCTGCGCCAGGGCGTAATGCCGTTCGCCGACGATGCCGGGCGTGGCCATTTTGGAGCTGGATTGCAGCGGGTCGATGGCTGGAAATAAACCCTCACTCGCACGTTTGCGTGACAGCACGATGGAGGCGGAAAGATGAGAAAACACATGCACCGCCGCCGGGTCGGTGAAGTCGTCTGCAGGCACATACACCGCCTGGATCGAGGTGATGGCACCGGTGTCGGTGTTGGCGATGCGCTCCTCCAGTTGCGACAATTCGGTGCCCATCGTGGGCTGGTAACCCAGACGCGACGGCATTTGGCCCATCAGACCAGAAACTTCCATGCCCGCCTGAATGAAACGGAAAATATTGTCGACCAGCAGCAGCACATCGCGGTGTTCGTCGTCGCGGAAATATTCCGCCATCGTCAGCGCCACATGGCCGACACGAAACCTGCTGCCGGGCGGTTCGTTCATCTGGCCGAAGACCATCACCATGTTCGGCAGCACACCGGCCTCTTTCATGTCGCGGTAAAGTTCTTCGCCTTCGCGACAACGTTCGCCGATGCCGCAAAAAATACTGACACCTTCCTGATGCCCGATCATGTTGTGGATCATCTCAGTGAGCAAGACCGTCTTGCCGACACCCGCGCCGCCGAACAAACCTGCTTTGCCGCCACGCTCCAGCGGCGCCAGCACATCGATGACCTTGATGCCGGTTTCAAATATTTCGGATTTGGTGGAGCGCCGCGCCAAGGCAGGCGGGGCATGATGCACGCTGCGCCACTCAATGGCTGAGGGCGCTGGCTGGCGGTCGATGGCATTGCCGAATACATCAAACATGCGCGAGAGGATGGCGCGGCCCACCGGTGCCTTTAACGGCCCGCCGGTATCTTCTACCAGTGTTCCACGTGCCAGACCTTGCGTGGGGGTCAGCGCAATCCCGCGTACGCGATGCGCATCGAGCTGTGACAGAACCTCAATGGCAATTTGATTGTCCGTTCCGGCGTGCAGCAGGGAGTAGATCGGCGGCAAGTGATTTTCAAAGCGCATGTCCACGACGCTGCCGCGCACCGAGACAACGACGCCCTGATTTGATAAGCCAGTCTTGTCTTGCCTGTTGTTCACGATGTTTTATTTACCTGAAAATGAGGGTTTATTCCACATCGAAAAGCCGTTTTCTATATCTTCTGTTCATGGCGATATCTGCATGCGCACCGCTTGATATGTCGCCAGTATACCGCCATCTAAGAATGAAGAAAGGCTGACCGTCAGCGCAATCAGTCTGTTTCAGAGCACGCTTAGCGATGACTTGCATTGTTAATTTTAAAGTCTTGTCGTTCTGTGCGGTTGCGCACATTCAGTCAGGATATTCTGCTGTATTCTGCTCAGTATACCGTCGAGTTATGTGTTGTTCGTGATGACTGGCCCAGGCAAAATGGCAATCATTGCATGGCTCCGGAAACATGCGGAAATAAAGCTAACCATGGAATTCAAGGACTACTACAAGATCATGGGGGTTGCACGCGACGCCACCCAGGATGAAATCAAGCGTTCATATCGCCGGCTGGCGCGAAAATATCATCCAGACGTCAGCAAGGAACACGACGCCGAAGCCCGCTTCAAGGAAGTCGGCGAAGCTAACGAGGTGCTC
>JBBRBS010000199.1:0-3001 GCA_038205615.1 Burkholderiales bacterium
CCCCTGCGAGCTGCGCTTGTGCAATCTGACTCTGTAAATCCAGACGGCCGAACCAGGGCACGCTCTGCATCAGCAAATAGCGCGTGCCGCCCACCTTTGATGGCAACAGGCCGGGTGGCTTGTTGGTCCCCTGATTGGTGATATCCATCAGTTCTGTTCGCAGCACCGGATCCGGCAGACTGCCGGCCGGTTGCACGCGCATCGATGCTGCATCGGCTTCATATCGCTGAGCGGTAAGCTCCGGATTGTGTTCCTGCGCGAACAGTAACAACCCCTGCACATCAGAACCTAAAGGCTGTGCCTGAACCGGCCAGCTTGTGAGGCCTGCCAGCAGCAATAAAGCGGTCAGATTTTTCATACTCATTCTCCGAAGGCACGCAATGGAATTCCCCCCATTGCGGGCTTTGATTACTTGACCGTTTCGATGCGGATCACCACGTTATTTTCAAGAATGAATCTGACTTTGTCACCGGCCTGCACGGACGGTAGCGATGGCGCCACCTTATAACTCATCGTCATGGCAGGCATCGAACCTGCTATTGCGGCATGTTTAACAGTGATCTTTCCACCTTGAGGATCAACCTTTTTTACCACGCCATCGTTCCATTGCGACTCAGTTTTCATTGCCTGCATCGCTGCGTGGTGTTCCACTGCCATTGCACCGGTGCTCGCCAGTAAAATCGCCAGCAGCATGATTTCAATAATTTTTCTCATGATTGATCTCCAGATTTGTATTTTATGCACCCTCGTAATGAATTCAGGATGCATCGATACGATGTAATAAAAATATTAAATTGGGGCGTGACGGGACGCTGAACGGAAATGTCCGGTGCTGTTTGGAAGTGACAGACGGACTCGTCCTGCGCCGACTTATGCGAGCGGGGGAGGAACCAGCGGAGTGGAGGTGATGGAATGAAACGAGAACAGGTAAGGCGTGGACGAAGAGACCGATTGCATCGTTTCTATGCCGTTGATTTGCTGCACACCAAGATAGCCGCTGCATGCCAGATGGCAGACGCCGCAGGCGCTGCATGAAGAATCGTGCTGATCTGAGTGCTGCTGATCATCAGACTGATCTGAGTGCGGCTGATCGTCCTGCATCGCCGCCATGTCCTGACAGGCGCCGTGCGGCATCTGCATCGACACGCTAGCGGCCAGCGCACTGCCGCTAAATAGCGGCAGCCAGACGGCCAAAAGCACAGCGATATATTTTCGGACAAGGTAGGACATGCACGGAGCTTGTCAAAGTTATCCCCGATTGTCAATCGTTATATATGACTCAGTCGCTAGCTATGACCTGTATCACCTGCGACTTTGCCTTCAGCGGCAGCATCTTGCCCATGCGGGCCCGCTTGCCAAAATGCGCCTGCAGATCAGCTTCAGAGAGCCGTATCAATTGTTCACGCCCGGTCCCTGTCCGTGCAATGACCGTGATTTTTGACTTCTCTTCCACGATGACGGACGCCAGTGCATCCCCCTCTTCCAATCCCATCACGATCAGGCCGCGCCCGCCAGATGCGAGTCGCTTCATCTCAGGCAAAGGAAATGCCAGCAGCCGGCCTGAACGACTGGCTGAGATGACCCACGACTGCACGGCGGGTGTAAACAAAACGGGCGGCAGGACAGGTTCATCGCCTTCGATCGTGATGAATTGCTTGCCAGCCTTGTTGCGCCCGACCATGTCGGAAATCTTGCAGACGAAACCGTAACTGGCCGTTGTCGCCAGCAAGATATTTTGCTCCGGTGCTGCGCAGATCACATGAACGATTTTGCTCCCCGCCGCCAGATCGATCAAGGTCGTCAGCGGCACGCCGTCGCCCCGCCCGCCGGGCAGCCCGGACACGGGAATGCTGCAAACCCGGCCCTGGCTTGAAATGACGATGCACTGATCGGTGCTGCGGCATTCAAATGAGGCAAGCTGCCCGTCGCCCTCCTTAAAGGCGATGCCCGTCAGATCAAGATGATGCCCCAGGCGCGTGCGCCCCCAGTATTTTTGGGAAATGATCACCGTGACCGGTTCGTCCACCACCGTTACACTCAACACGACCCGCTCAGCCTGTTCGATCAGCGTGCGCCTGTCATCCCCGAAGGCCTTGATGTCCTCGTCGATCTCTTTTGCGACACGCCGGCGCAGCACGGATTCTGAGCCTAACATCTTGTCAAGATCCGCACCTTCATCGCGTAACGCTTTGAGTTCGCGTTCGATCTTGATGCTTTCCATGCGAGCCAGCTGGCGCAGACGGATTTCCAGAATATCGTCGGCCTGACGCTCGGACAATTCGAAACGCTTGATCAGTGCGGCCTTGGGATCATCGGATTCCCTGATCAATGCGATCACTTCGTCCAGATTGAGGAACACCGTCATGCGGCCTTCCAGCACATGGATGCGGTCGTTGATCTGTCCCATGCGATGCGTGCAGCGGCGGCGCACCGTCATCAGCCTGAATTGTCCCCATTCGCGGATGATGTCGGTGATCGCTTTTTGTTTCGGCCTGCCGTCGATGCCGATCATCACCATGTTGATGGACAAGCCGCACTCCAGACTGGTGTGCGCGAGCAGGATGGTCATCAATTCGTCGACCGACTGGCGACCGGACTTGGGCTCAAACACCAGACGCACCGCCTGATCCTTGTCTGACTCGTCGGCCACTTTTTCCAGCACCGACAGGATCAGCTGTTTGTTGTGCACCTGTTCCGGCGTCAGCGCCTTCTTGTTCAACCTGAATTTCGGGTTGGTCAGCTCCTCGATTTCCTCCATGATCTTCTTGGAGGACGTGCCGTGAGGCAATTCATAAACCGCCACGCGCCACTGGCCGCGTGCCAGTTCCTCGACCTGCCAGCGTGCGCGCATTTTTAAAGAGCCGCGCCCGACCCGGTAGCATTCACGTATTTCGGCAGGCGATGAAATGATCTGTCCGCCACTGGGTAAATCGGGACCGGTGATCGACGCCAACAGTTCTTCATCCGAACAATCCGGATTCCTGACACAGAGCGCAGCGGC
>JBBRBS010000200.1:0-2897 GCA_038205615.1 Burkholderiales bacterium
ATCCACCGGGTGCAGCTTGAACCCGGCATGGGGCTGCTATGCAACAACGTACTGCATGACCGCGCCGCTTTTACCGATGACGCAACCCAGCCGCGCCTGCTGTATCGGGCGCGCTACCTCGACCGGCTGGCGATTGCATGAAAAAATTTCAGCTTTCACAGATGACGCCGATATTGAATTTATCCAGCAATATTTATGCCCGCAAAGGATCAACATGACGCAAAGCTCCATACTTAAGCAACTTAAATATTCATTTCTGGGCTTCGGATTGCTCATGGGGATCGTTTTCCCGTTCTATGCCAATTTCTTCGTCGTCTGGAAAGAAGGCATGCTGCTATGGTTCTGCGTTGGCTGCCTGGTCGCAGGCATCACGATCGGCATCGTCAATTACAACCTCATTGAATGGCAGCTGATCCGAAAGTTGAAACAGGTCGCGATCGCGTCGGCGCGCATCAGCCAGGGGGATCTGCGCGAAGGTTGCGGTGTGCGCAGCCAGGATACGATAGGCGAAATTACCGAAGGCTTTGATGCGATGACCACCAGCTTGCGTGAAACGATACGCAACATCGCCCAGTCGGCGAACACGGTCGATGCCACGGCCAAAGAAATCGGCGCTGCCATGAATTCGCTGGGCAACAACATGGACGTGTATCGCACCAATTCCGGCGAAATCATCAAGGTCGTGCACGGTATGGCGGATAAAGCTAACACGATACTGTCGCTGTCCGGTGAAGCCGGTAACAGCGCCGCATCTGCCGACGATCTGGTGAGAAACGGCGTCTTGCACGTCAAGGCCACCGAACAGGCGATCTCGGCGCTCGAATCTGCCAGCGGCAAAATCTCCTCCAACGCCGCCAGCCTGAAGAGCAGCGCAACGGAAGTCGAGTCTGCCATCGCCGTGATCCGTGCGATTGCCGACCAGACCAACCTGCTCGCACTGAACGCTGCGATCGAAGCCGCACGCGCCGGCGAACAGGGACGCGGATTCGCCGTGGTAGCAGACGAAGTCAGAAAACTATCCGAACAGGCCGCACAGGCCACCCGGCGCATCGATACCGTGCTGCTGCGTGTCAACATGGACGTCGCCTCGACCGTCCTGCTGTCCGATGAAAATGCCAATGCTGTCCGTGTCGGCCTGGAAGCGTCAAAACATTCGTCTGAAACCTTCGTCCAGATCGAAATGGCCACCTCGGCGATGAAACGCACGGTGGATGCGGTCCGGGAAGCGGCAGACGATCAGCAAATGTTAGTCGGCATCGTACTCACCCGGATAGCCGAAAACGAGACTCACACCGACAGCGTCGCGCAATATACCGCCGCCTGCATCAGCGATGCCGAACGCATGTCTGAAGCTGCAAGTGAACTCAATGCCATCACACATATGTTCGTAGTCTGACACTCAGCCTTCTGTCTTAGGGCCTCTAATTGATATGAAGCCAAACTTATTTTTACTGCTGATATTTTTTCCGGTATTGGCCTTTTCAGCCGCACTGCCGGTTGAAGAAGTCGCCCCTGGTATCTATCTTCATCGCGGCGAACATAAAGACCTCATTGCCGGCTACGGCGGAGACATCTGCAATACAGGCTTCATCGCAGGCAACAAGGGCGTAGCCGTAATTGACCCGGGCGGGTCGCCAAAAATTGGCGCACGGTTGCGCGAGGCGGTGCGCAATATCACCGGGCTACCCGTACTTTATGTCATCAATACGCACGTCCATCCGGATCACACACTGGGCAATGCTGCCTTTAAACAAGACCACCCGATTTTCGTCGGACACAGCAGACTGAGCGATGTGATGAAACAACGCCGCGATCTCTATCTGCACAATCAGCTCGAATGGGTAGGTGACGATGCGAAGGGTAGCGAACTGATCCCGCCCGGATTGCCTGTCACCGACACGTACGACATTGATCTGGGCGGACGCATTCTGCACCTAGCGGCTTACCCTCTCGCCCACAGCCCGACCGACTTGACGATCTTCGATACCGCCAGCAACACACTGTGGACCGGCGATTTGCTGGTCATCGAACGCACCCCGTCCGTCGACGGCGATCTGACGGGCTGGCTGAAAGTCATCGATCAGCTGCGCATGATCCCGGCGAAACTGACCATTCCCGGTCACGGTCCTGTGACGACCAACCTTTCGTCGGCGCTCGATGATGAACGGCGTTATCTCGACACCCTGCTGTTTGACGTGCGCGCCGCGATCCGGCAAGGCCTCAGCATGGAAGACACGATCGGGACCGCCGGCCAATCGGAACGGGGAAAGTGGTTACTCTTTAACGTTATAAACCAACGCAATGTCGCCCGAATCTTCCCGGTTATAGAATGGGAATGACCATAAAAATAAATTGAATTTATTATTATAAATCAAGTAGTTACGGTCTTATATATGCATAACCTTCGTTTTGCTTCCTGATGATTTCCACGACTCCGGCTGGCACATAACCGATAGTCGACATCATGTCCGCTTTGCCGAACTTCAAGGCTTTCATCGTGTTCTGGCAGGCAACGATTGAAACCCCCGCCTTGAGCGCCTCATCGACACGCTCTGCGACAACTGATTCGAACTTGAGCATGTTGATTCCCGGGCCGTAGGTGACAATTTCGATGTCAACATTGCCAGCCCCCAGTTCCTGTTGCACATTTTTGACGTTGTTGAGCGCCAGATTCCATTTTTTTGCATCGTCGTCGCTGATCTGAAACACCACGCGAGTGTGTGCATTGACGGCCCTTGCCTCGTGCGTATCCGCAGCCTGCACCTTGGGTGAAGACAGGGTGAACGCAACCATCAGGCAAGCTGCAAGATACTTCAGGTCGAATGTATTATTCATTGTTTCATTTCCTTGAGTTGTATTTCAAAGATCGCCACGGCTTGCCGCAACCATCATGTCTT
>JBBRBS010000201.1:0-2708 GCA_038205615.1 Burkholderiales bacterium
GAAGTGGGGGGCGAGAATTTCTTTCTGTTCGGTCTGACCACCGAGCAGGTAGAGGAGGTGCGGCGCGAGGGCTACGATCCGATGCGTTACTATCATGACAATGCTGAGCTGAAACTGACGCTGGACATGATCGCATCCGGGTATTTCAGCCCCGAAGAGCCTGCCCGCTATCAAGGTGTCACTGATGCGTTGCTGTATCACGGTGATCATTACCTGCTGCTGGCCGATTACGCCTCCTATGTCGATGCTCAGGATAAGGTGAGCGATCTGTATCGCGACCAGCGGGAATGGACGCGTCGCGCCATTCTTAATGTTGCCGGGATGGGAAAATTTTCAAGCGATCGCACGATAAAAGAATATGCCGAGCGCATTTGGCATGTCGCGCCGGTGAAGGCGGACTCGTAATGGACGGCAGTCTGTTAAGCCGGACAGAAGGTCCGTGCATTGTTTAAAGCAGAGGGGCAGTATCGCATTGGCAGAGGCGGCGAGGGTGGGTGATACACAGGCGCCAGAACATGAGCACATGGGGCAAACATCCTCATATGACGCCTGTGAATATGGCATCGCCACGGCCGCTTCAGACTGCATTCAGACGGATCAGGTGTGTTTGATTCAATGTTTGGAATTGTTGGCGTAAGGCGAGAAAGAGATGGCCTCTTGCGCTCAAAACGTCAATCAGATGCTGACATTGTGCGGTGCGTTACAACCGCTGGCCAATCAGAATTCAAAACAGCTGCCGAAGCTGGCTGCGTTGGCGATGGATGCATGCAACCTGTGTGCTGAAGAGTGCAAGAAGCACGACAAGCATGCGCAATATAAGGCACGTGGCGAGAGCCGTGCTGCTTGTGCTAAGGAATGTATAAAGCTGGCTGTCTGATTATGGGCAGGTGTAATCCAGAGCGGGCTGATAGATCTCAGCCCGTTTTTTAACGCGTTAAGTCCATATCCGCTGTAATACCCGCAAACTGCGACAATATGCCGCAGGGTTGGCACGGAAGATTTTAGTAAGATTGCATGGCTTTCTAACAGGAGAAGAACCATGCAGTTGAAACGAATCACGCTTTGTGTCGCGCTGGCGTTTGCGCCGAATGTTTTTGCCGCTGAATCATCGGAACTGCCGGATGTTGTCGTCACGGCAGAAAGCTTACCGTCTTTGCTGGCGGTCTCTAATTCCGGGCTGGATAAACGTGGTTTGATACGGCTGCGCAGCAATACCAGTGACACGGCCAGATTGCTCGATGGTCAGCCGGGCGTCAGTCTTTACAGCGCAGGCGGTGTATCCAGCCTGCCGGTAATACACGGACTGGCGGATGACCGGGTGCGCGTCAAAGTTGATGGTATGGACCTGATCTCGGCTTGCGCCAATCACATGAATTCACCGTTGTCCTATATTGATCCTGCCAATGTGGCCAGCGTTAAGGTGTTCTCGGGCATCACGCCGGTCAGTATCGGCGGTGACAGCATCGGCGGTACGATCCAGGTGGACTCAGCTGCGCCCGAATTTGCACAGGCAGGTCAGGGTACGTTGCTCACGGGGCAACTTGGTGCGTTTTATCGCAGCAATAACGCGGCGCAGGGCGGCAATATAACCGCTACTATTGCAGGCGAAGATTTGTATATGCGCTACACGGGTTCTACCGTGCGTGCAGGTAATTACAAGGCCGGTGGCGTGTTCAAGGCGCCGGGCGTATCTGTTGGTACGCTGGCCAATGTTTACGTCGCGGGAAACGAAGTTGCATCTACCCAGTATCAATCTAATAATCAGTCCGTTGCATTCGGCCTGCGCCGTGACAATCACCTGCTTGAGTTGAAACTGGGGATGCAAAGCATTCCCTATCAGGGCTTTGCCAACCAGCGTATGGACATGCTGAAAAACGACAGTCAGCAGCTCAATCTCAGTTACAGCGGATCATACGGCTGGGGTGCGTTGCAGGCGCGCGCCTACAGCGAGCATACGCAGCATTACATGAATTTTCTGGCCGCCAAGCAAACTACCCTGGCGGGTATGCCAATGAATACAGATGGAAAAAATACCGGCTTTCTGGTCAAGGGCGATGTAATTCTGTCCGAACGCGATATTCTGCGGCTGGGTGTCGAGTCTCAACGCTATCGTATGAGTGACTGGTGGGCATCCGTTGGCCCTATTTCAGGCATGATGCCGATGACGAACATGATGACAGGGGGGACTTTTCAAAACATCAACAATGGTCAGCGAGATCGCATGGCTGTGTTTGCCGAATGGGAGGCGAACTGGAATCAAAAATGGCTATCGCAACTGGGTTTGCGCAGCGAGGCCGTGACCATGAACACCGGTATGGTGCAGGGCTATAACACGATAGCCTACCCGGCAGCCAGTTATGCTGGGTTTAATGCGGCAAATCATCAGACTACCGACAATAACATCGATGTGACCGCGCTGGCGCGCTATACGCCGGATGAGCAAAAGACCTTCGAGTTCGGTTTTGCGCAAAAGACCCGTTCGCCGAATCTGTATGAGCGTTTCGCCTGGACGACAAATAATACGATGGCTATGTCCATGAATAACTGGGTGGGCGATGGCAATGGCTATGTCGGCAATCTCAACCTGAAGCCTGAGGTGGCGCGCACCTTGAGCGGCTCTTTTAGTTTGCACGATGCTGATGCGAACGGCTTCGAAGTGAAGGTCGCACCGTATTACACTCGCGTGCAGAATTACATTGACGCCGTAC
>JBBRBS010000202.1:0-2580 GCA_038205615.1 Burkholderiales bacterium
GTTGCAGTCCGTGCAGCGGTTCTGCATCGACCAGCCAGAGCAGATTGCCGCCGCGCTCGACATAGCGCAGCAGTTTGTCCACTTCCCCCGGCATCAGGTCAACTTGTGGCTGGGTGACGACCAGTACGCGGGTGTTGACAGGCACATCCTGCGCGATGGCTAAATTCAAGCTGCTGATTTTGAACCCATTTTCTTTGAGCTTTGCGCCGAACAACAGCCCAAGATCGTGGTTGGCGTGCCCGTCCAGTTTGCGTTCGCCATGCCCGTCCAGATACATCACCGTTTGGTCCGTTGTGTGTGCCAGACGCAGCAGGGCGCTGGTGAGGGTTTGTTCATTGATCAGGGTGAGGTGTTCACTGCGCCCGGCGTATTCGACTACCATCTCACCATTAAGCTGTATGCGAGCCGCACGGGTTTTTTCAGGTTCTTTTTCCGGATCGATGAATGTCAGTTTCAGGTCCGGTTTATAGCGCTGATACAGCGATAAAAATTCTGTGATGATCTTGCGAATGTCGCCCAGGCGCGCGTCTTGTTGTGTAGCGTAGACGGTGATGTTGACCGGGCCTGTGAGCTGGTGGAGGACGGTCACGCTGGCCGCCTCCAGACTGTTGCTGGCATTGAAGGTGATATCGCGTTGCACGGGATGCAGGCTGGCTAAATAGCCCAGACCCAGTGCACTGCCTGACAGCAGCAACACAAAGATCAGATTGCGCAGGGAATTGGAGGTGAAAAATTTACGCAGCATGGTTTATCCGTAGACCCGGTTATTGTGCAGTCGCTTCATGGTCAACAGCAGGAAGGCTGCGGTGAACAGTATGAAAAAGACCGCATCCCGGCTGTCGAGCAGGCCGGCATTGAAGTTCTGAAAGTGATACAGGGGGGAGAATTGATGCCAGGGCGAATCGGCCGCAGTGGCTCCGATGTCGGCCAGCCAAAGGCCTGTCAGTACGGCCAGTGCGCCGATCGCGGCGATGATGGGCTGGGTAGTAAGCGAGGATATATATAAACCCAGTGCGACATAGCTTGCGGTCAGCAGAATCAGGCCGATGCAGTTGGCGAGCAATAGTCCGTGATCGAGATGCGTGCCAAGCACAAGCGTGTAGAGCATCAGCGGTACCGCTGTCAGCAGTGCCAGCAGAAAGCACAGTAAGCCTGCGAATTTTCCCAGCACGATGTGACGCTCAGACAGCGGGGCTGCGAGCAGCAGCGCCAGCGTCTGATTGCGCCGCTCTTCTGCGATCAGACGCATCGTAAACATCGGTACCAGCATCATCAGCAACAGGGCTGCAGTATTGAACAACGGGGCTGCGACGGTGATGGTCACGCCGGGTGGATTGGCCAGTTGTGCAAGCTGAGGTTGTATCTCCAGGAAGGCTTCCAGTCTGGCCAGGAAAAACCAGGCGAAAATGAATTGCAATACAGCCAGTACGAACCAGGTCGAGGGCATGGCAAACAGGCTGCGCATCTCGCGCATTGCGATCAGGCGAATCATAAATTTACTCCCTTTTCGCCGGTAATCTTGACGAAGACGTCTTCCAGTGTAGCGTGCAGTGGCGTGAGCTGCTCCAGTTGCCAGTCATGTTGCGCGGCCATGCTTAGCAGCAGGCTGCTGGGATTGTCGTCCGGCGTGTGCAAGATGCGGAATTGCGTGGGGGAGAGCTGTTCAGCCGACGTGACGCCGGCGATGTTCTCCAATTCGCTCAAGGCGGGCGGATGGCGCAGGCTGATAAGACAGCCTGATACCTGTCCATAGTGCTGCATTCGCAGACTGGAGTCGCTGTAGATCAGGCGGCCGTGCTGCATGATTTCCACGCGGTCGCAGACACTTTCGACTTCATTTAACAGATGTGTGGACAGGATCACGCTGCTGGTGTCGCCCAGTTCACGGATTAACGTGCGGATATCCCGTATTTGCGAGGGATCAAGGCCAACGGTGGGTTCATCGAGCACGATGACGGCGGGCCGGTGAATGATGGCTTGCGCGATGCCGACGCGTTGCTGGTAACCTTTTGACAAAGTTGAGATTGTTTTTTTTCTGACGGACTCAAGTCCGCAGCGGTGGCATGCCTGGGTCAGCGCTTCCGGAACGTCACCTGCCTTCATGCCGCGTAGTCTTGCTGCGAACGTCAAATAGTCGTCCACGCTAAGTTCGCGATACAGGGGCGGGGTTTCCGGCAGATAGCCGATGTGTGCCTTGGCGAGCGCGGGTTTTTGGCGCAAGCTGATGCCGCAGATTTCGATGTCGCCGCTGTTGGGCAGCAAACAGCCGGTCAGCATTTGCAGCGTAGTGCTCTTGCCCGCGCCGTTGTGGCCCAGCAAGCCCAAGACTTCGCCGCGCTTTAATTGCAGCGTCACGTCATGGATGATCAGCTTGTTGCCGAAGCGGCGCGTGAGGTTCTGTGCGCTAAGCGTTATTTGGGGAGTTGCGTTTGGCAAAGTAAGTGGCGGCAGTGGTTGTGGATAGCCCCGAATATAACCTAATATGTAAGCCCGTATCAAAGGCTGTCTTGCCATGAACAATTTCAACTGTTTAATTATCGCGAGTTTATTGCTGGCCGGGTGCGCGCAAACGGCCAAGCC
>JBBRBS010000203.1:0-2531 GCA_038205615.1 Burkholderiales bacterium
TGACCGCGCAACTGCTGCCCGAAACGCTGACCGCCACGGCTCAGGTCATCACCCGCCAAACCGGCGTATTGTGCGGCACGCAATGGTTTGATGAATGTTTTCTGTCATTAGATCCTGACTGCACGATCAACTGGCTGGCCATGGATGGCGATGCAATCCGGCCCGGCCAAAAACTGTGCGAAATCAGCGGCCGCGCACGCGCCCTGCTGACGGCTGAGCGCAGCGCGCTGAACCTGTTGCAAACACTGTCCGCCACGGCCACCAATACACGACGATATGTGGATACAGTGGCAGGTTATAACGTCAAGATCATGGATACGCGCAAGACGCTGCCGGGATTGCGCCACGCACAGAAATACGCAGTAAAAGTCGGCGGCGGGCACAATCAGCGCGCCGGACTTTACGACGGGATACTCATCAAGGAAAATCACATCGCGGCGGCGGGCGGCATCAAGGCCGTGCTGGATCAGGCGCACCGACTGGCCAAACCCGGCATCAGTGTACAAATCGAAGTAGAAAACTGGATGCAACTGGATGAAGCACTGGAAGCTGGCGCCAGACTGATTCTGCTCGACAATTTCGATCTGGAAGCACTCTGTTCAGCGGTAAAACATACCGCAGGACGCGCCGAACTGGAAGCTTCAGGTGGCATCACGTTGAGCAGTTTGCGCGAAATCGCCGAAACCGGTGTCGACCGCATCTCGATCGGCGCGCTCACCAAGGATATTGAAGCGCTCGATCTTTCGATGCGAATTATTTAGCGAATAACGAGTAGCGAGCAGCCAATGGCGGGTATATCATGGCAAGCAGTTTGATTAATTATCAAATCCTGTTCGCGTCGAATTACTGGAGACTGCCATGAATGAATCATTGCATATTGTCTGCCCGCATTGTGATGGAATAAATCGAGTTCCGGCGACAAAGCTTCCCGATCACCCGGTCTGCGGAAAATGCAGGTCGCGCCTGTTTACCGCACACCCGGTCGAACTCAATTCAAGCAATTTCAACCTGCATATCGAACGCAACGACATTCCGGTGCTGGTCGATTTCTGGGCGCCCTGGTGCGGTCCGTGCCGTTCGATGGCACCCGCCTTCATCCAGGCCGCAGCGCAACTGGAACCGGCAATGCGTCTGGCCAAGCTGGATACCGAACAGGCGCAGGAACTGGCCAGCCGCTACAATATCCGCAGCATTCCCACGCTCGCCTTATTCAGGAATGGCCGTGAAGTGGCGCGACAGGCAGGTGCGATGGATAGTGAAAACATCATCAAGTGGGCCAGATCAAAGCATTAAATTCATCCGGCACATTATTTTAAAAATAGCAAATAAATCAGCTACTTAGTCTGAAAAACAAACACCCCATCCCAGTCTGCGGCGGGTGGATTTTGACGAAAATAGGCAACACGCTCGGCATAGATGTCATACAGCTTTGTTTCGGGCGACATGCGCTGCAGATTCATCAGCTGCAACCCGGCCTGATCCCAATCTTGTGCGCAATACAGACGGCGAACTTCATGAAACAACTCGACTTCATGCTGCATCGCCTGGCTGACTTCACTTAGCAGGCCAATCGGCTCATAAATTGCCACGGGCTTGTCTTTGCCTTTGACACGCACATGATCTAACTCACGGTAGACAAAGTCCGTCACGGCATCCCGGGTACGCTCACCGACGACGATGCCAACGCCGTATTGCTTGGTGATGCCTTCGAGGCGTGATGCCAAGTTCACCGCATCGCCCATCACCGTATAGGCTACGCGCACCTCGGAACCCATGTTGCCGACACTGACTCGCCCGGTATTAACCCCGACCCCGACGTGAATTTCCGGCCAGCCGCGTTCCTTTAATTGAGGTCGCAACGCCGCCAGCGTGGCCTGCATCTCGATACCCGCCAGTATCGCGTGGCGCGCATGGTCAGCATCCGGCAAGGGCGCACCCCAAAATGCCATAATGCAATCACCCATGTATTTGTCTATCGTGCCGCGGTGTTTGTAGATGACACGCGACAAGGGTGTCATAAAGGCATTCATCAACACCGTCAATTCTTTCGCGTCCAGTCCTTCTGATATGGAGGTAAACCCGCGCACATCCGAGAACAAGATCGTCATCTCGCGGCTTTCGCCTTCCATCGAGATACTACCGGGATGCTGGCTCATTTCCTCCACCACTTCGCCGGGCACATACTGCCCGAACAGGCTGGTGATCTGTCGCTTGGTGCGCGACTCGACGAAATAACCGTAGGACATATCCAGTGCAAACAGCAGCGCAATCATCAGCAGAGAGTTCGCTACCTGCATCAACAAATCAGCGTACTGCCAAAGGACGACACTCATGCCCGTTGTAATGACGAACATGAAGAGTGATGCCATCACCGCATAGGCTGGACTCAACTGCGGCACCAGAAAGCTTAAACTAATTCCAATAAGAAGCAGCCACAGCACTTCTGCCCCAAGCATATAGGCAGGACGCTGCTTCAGATTCTGGTCAAGAATACCGGCAATCATATTGGCGTGTACTTCCACCCCCGGATA
>JBBRBS010000204.1:0-2442 GCA_038205615.1 Burkholderiales bacterium
GCCGGACCTACGAATTTATCCGGATTCCACCAGAATGACGGACAGGCCGTCGTGCAGCACCCACACAGAATGCATTCATACAAACCGTTCAGATGTTCACGCTGGGCGGGCGATTGCAATCGCTCGGTTTCAGGCGGCGGATCGTTATTGATCAGGTAGGGTTTTATCGAATGGTATTGCTTGAAAAACTGCGTCATGTCCACGATCAGATCGCGGATCACCGGCAGGCCGGGCAGCGGGCGCAACTCAACGGGTTCTTTCAACGAGGATAACGGCGTAATGCAGGCCAGTCCGTTGCGGCCATTGATGTTCATCGCATCCGAGCCACACACGCCTTCACGGCAGGATTTTCGCAAGCTGAGGCTGTCGTCCTGCTCTTTCAATAACACCAGCGCGTCCAGCAGCATCTTGCCGCCCGATTCAACAGCAAGCTCATAGTTCTGCATGCGCGGCGCAGCATCGGTTTCAGGGTTGTAACGATAGATACGGAATTTCATCGATCCACTCCCTTAATAAACACGCGCTTTGAGCGGGAAAGAATCCACGGTCAGCGGTTTTAAGCGCACCGGCTTGTAATCGAGCCTGTGACCTTCGGAAAAATACAGACTGTGTTTGAGCCAGTTCACGTCGTCGCGCTCTTGAAAGTCATCGCGCGCATGCGCACCGCGACTCTCCTTGCGTGCCTCCGCAGCAATCATCGTCGCCTGCGCCACTTCGATCAGGTTATCCAGTTCCAGCGCCTCGATGCGCGCGGTATTGAACACACGGCTCTTGTCGATGATTTCGGTGTGCGCTACGCGTTCAGCGATTTCCTTGATGTTGACGACACCGGCTGCAAGCAACTCGGGGAAACGGAACACACCGCAATGCTTCTGCATATTCCTGCGCATCGCGTCCCCGACTTCAGAAACGCGTTCACCGTTCTTCTGGTTTTCCAGACGATCCAGGCGCGCCAGCGGGCGTTCGGCAGCATCGGCCGGCAGTGGTTTTGGATGCGGATTGCTTTTCAGATCCTCGATGATCTGCCGGCCAGCTTCACGACCGAACACCAGCAGATCCAGCAACGAATTGCAGCCCAGACGGTTGGCGCCATGCACCGACACGCAGGCGCATTCGCCCACCGCATACAGGCCATGCACCACTTCATCGGGCCCGGTCTTGTAGGGAGCTACAACCTGACCGTGATAATTGGTCGGTATGCCGCCCATCATGTAGTGCGCAGTCGGCACGACCGGAATCGGATTTTTGGCAGGATCCACATGGGCGAATTTCAGCGCGATCTCGCGTATGCCGGGCAGGCGCTGACGGATCACATCGTCGCCCAAATGATCGAGCTTGAGCATCACATGATCGCCGTGCGGACCGCAGCCGCGCCCCTCGTTGATCTCGATCGTCATCGCGCGCGACACTACGTCGCGGCTGGCCAGATCCTTGGCATTCGGCGCATATTTTGGCATGAAGCGCTCGCCATTCTTATTCACCAGATAACCGCCCTCGCCTCTGACCCCTTCGGTAATCAGCACGCCTGCGCCATACACGCCGGTCGGGTGGAACTGAAAAAACTCCATGTCCTCCAGAGGGAGGCCGGCACGCGCCGCCATGCCCAGACCATCGCCGGTATTGATGAAGGCATTGGTGCTCGAATGGAAAATGCGCCCGGCGCCGCCGGTGGCGAACAGCGTGGCGCGTGCCTGAAACATCATCACTTCGCCGGTTTCAATTTCCATCGCGGTCACGCCTAGCACATCGCCGTCTTCATCGCGAATCAAATCCAGCGCCATCCATTCGATGAAAAAATTGGTGTTGGCTTTGACGTTCTGCTGGTACAAGGTATGCAGCAGCGCGTGTCCGGTACGATCCGCCGCCGCACAGGCACGCTGCACCGGATTCTTGCCATAGTCCTGCATGTGTCCGCCGAACGGGCGCTGATAAATCTTGCCGCTGTCCAGCCGGTCGAACGGCATGCCGTAATGTTCCAGCTCATAAACGACTTCAGGTGCTGCGCGGCACATGAATTCGATGGCATCCTGATCACCCAGATAATCCGAACCTTTGACCGTGTCGTACATGTGCCAGTGCCAGTTGTCTTCGCTGACATTGCCCAGACTCGCAGCGATCCCGCCTTGTGCGGCAACCGTATGCGAGCGGGTCGGAAACACCTTGGAGAGCACTGCCACTTTCAGTCCGGCCTCGGCCAGTTGCAACGCTGCGCGCATACCGGAACCGCCCGCGCCGATTACCACCACATCAAATGTTCGTTTATTCACAGCCATTTTATTTCCCTTAAAGCCAGATATCTACCAGGCGCACAATCCTTAACTCAGCAACAGACGCTTCAGCCCCGTCGCTTCACAGGAATGCCCTTGCGGCATGAATTTACATACCCCACAGAATCTGTACAGACCAGATCGCATACAAAATTAAAGCCAGAATCACCAGCAC
>JBBRBS010000205.1:0-2304 GCA_038205615.1 Burkholderiales bacterium
AGGCGCTGCGGCGCGGACAACGGCTGGCGGTCGCCTATCTCGATCTTGACGGATTTAAAGCAATCAATGACCAGTACGGACATGAAGCGGGCGATCAGTTGCTGATGAGCCTGGCAGGCCGCATGAAGCAGGCGCTGCGCGAAGGCGACACGCTGGCGCGTCTGGGCGGGGATGAGTTCGTCGCCGTGCTGCTCGATCTGTCCGACATCGAAGACAGCCTGCCGTTACTCAGCCGCCTGCTTGAGGCTGCCGCTCAGCCGGTGCAGGTCGGCAGCCTGACGCTTTGTGTGTCGGCCAGCATCGGCGTCACTTTTTATCCGCAGGGCGCAGACGTGGATGCGGATCAACTGCTGCGCCAGTCCGATCAGGCCATGTATCAGGCCAAGCTGTCCGGCAAGAACCGTTACCATGTGTTCGATGCCGCGCAAGACAGCAGTATCCGCAGTCATCACGAAAGTCTGGATGCGATCCGGCTGGCACTGAATGCCGGGGAATTCGTGCTGTATTACCAGCCGAAGGTGAACATGCGCACCGGACAGGTCATCGGTGCTGAAGCGCTGATCCGCTGGCAACACCCTGAAAAAGGCCTGCTGCCACCGGCGGTGTTCCTGCCGGTGATCGAGGATCATCCGATCGCTGTCGAAATCGGCGAGTGGGTGATTAATACGGCCCTGAGCCAGGTGGGCGTATGGCAAGCCGCAGGGCTGCGCATTCCGGTCAGTATCAATGTCGGTGCGCGCCAGTTGCAGCAGACGAACTTTGTCGAACGCCTGCGCGAAATTATGGCCGCGCATCCTGATGTGGATCCGGCCTGTCTGGAGATGGAAGTGCTCGAAACCAGCGCGCTGCAGGACCTAGTGCATGTATCCAAAGTGATTGAGGGCTGCCAGCAGATCGGCGTTTTGTTTGCGCTGGATGACTTCGGTACCGGCTATTCCTCGCTGACCTACCTGAAACATCTGCCGGTCGCTCAGATCAAGATAGACCAGAGCTTTGTGCGGGACATGCTTGATGACACGGATGACCTGGCTATTCTGGAGGGCGTGATCAGCTTAGCCAGCGCATTCCGCCGCGAGGTGATCGCCGAAGGCGTCGAGACGCTCGCGCACGGCGAAATGCTGCTGCAACTGGGTTGCGATCTGGCTCAGGGTTACGGCATCGCCCGCCCGATGCCAGCAGACAAAATTCCGACCTGGTCGGCCGCCTGGCGGCCTGAACCCTCCTGGGCTGAGCTGCCGGTCGCGAGTCGTGAGAATTTACCGCTGCTCAATGCCGGGGTAGAGCATCGGGCCCTGATTAAGCAAGCCGTTGATTTTTTCCATGGTGAGCGAGAGACACCGCCGCCGCTGGATGTTCATCAGTGCCGTTTCGGCAGCTGGCTGGCGACACAGGGTCAGGTTCGTTATGCTCAGATTCCCGCTCTTCAGCTGGTTGAGACATTACACCAGCAGGTACATGCGTTAACGCAGGAGCTGTGTGAACAGCGCGGGGGAAAAACGGATACCCCGGTGAGACTGGGCGAACTTCATGTGTTGCGTGACGCCATGCTTGAACAATTGAGCCAGTTGGCGCGGAAAATTCGCTAGCCAATGGCGCCTGTGCGGCCTGATTTCAATTAACAGAGAAAGGACTTCAAACTCGCTTATGCTCAGTACGATCCGGAAAAACATCAAGTGGTGGGCTGTGGTTGCGATACTGCTGAGCGGATGCGGCGAGTCGGAACAGAGCGCCTACCAGCCCGGTTTAAGTGACAGGAACGGTCCGTTGGCGACGGAATATGTCGTCGGCATTCATCCGCTGCACAATCCGCAGCGTCTGATGGCGTTGTACGGGCCGATCGTGGATTACATGAACAGCAACATGCCCGATGTTCATTTCAGACTGGAGGCCTCGCGCAATTATGAGGAATTCGAAAAAAAGCTCTATGCCGGACATTTCGCCTTCGCGATGCCCAACCCCTATCAGACCGTCAAATCGGTCGAATATGGCTATCGCATCTTCGGCAAGATGGGTGATGACGAGCTGTTTCGCGGCATCATCCTAGTGCGCCGCGATAGCGGTATTCACAACGTGACCGATCTCAAGGGAAAATCAGTTGCCTATCCTGCCGCCACGGCACTGGCGGCGACGATGATGCCGCAATATTATCTGCACACGCATGGCATTGACGTTAATCGCGACATCAAAAACCTGTATGTAGGCTCTCCTCGAAGCCTTTCGTGCTGAGACTGGCGTAGTCGAAGGCTTCGCGTGGCTCGCGGCTGTGGATGCTAATCCCGGACCGGCTCGCACGCTCGACCACCT
>JBBRBS010000206.1:0-1949 GCA_038205615.1 Burkholderiales bacterium
GATCATCCTGCAGAGCACCTATGGCAAGGGGGCGCTGTTCAGGGTGGAATTGCCTGTGGATATGGTGGACGCAAGCGATGTGGCCAAGCCCGAGGGCCGTATCCGGGGGGATATTGTGGGCATGAAGCCTGATCAGCCGCAATACCGCATCCTGATCGTTGAAGACCAGCTGGAAAATCAGTTGTTGCTCAGCAAATTGATTGAGAGCATCGGCTTGCCGGTCAAAGTGGCCGAGAATGGTCTGCTGGCCGTGGAGCAGTTCCTGAGCTGGCGGCCAGATCTGATCTGGATGGATCGGCGCATGCCGGTGATGGACGGGCTCGAAGCGGCTCGGCGTATCCGCCAGCTACCCGGTGGGGCGGAGGTGAAGATCGTCGCGGTCACGGCCTCGGCTTTTATCGAACAACGCGATGAAATGCTAGCTGCGGGCATGGATGACTTTGTGCGCAAACCGTACCGCTTCAATGAAATATATGAAACCTTGAGCAAACAGTTGGGTGTGCAATATGTTTACTCCGACACGCAGACGGAGGAAGTGAATGAGCTGGTGTTGACAGAGCAGATGCTGGAGGCGTTGCCAGCCGACCTGCGAAGCACACTGCGTGATGCGCTGGAAAGCCTGGAGGATGCGCGCATCAGTGATGCAATCTCGCAAGTTACTGACACAAAGTTGCAAAAGACGCTATTCTGCCTGGCGGGCAACTTTGATTATCCTGCCATCCTGAAGGCATTACAGATGACCCCGTCAGGAAATAATTCATGACAATACTCGCGGTCGATGACACGCCGGCTTCCCTGAAACTGCTGGCAGACCTCCTGAAGGCGGAAGGTTATCAGGTGCGAGCCGCGATCAGCGGCGAGCTGGCGCTGCGCTCAGCTCACGCCCATCCTCCCGAACTGGTGTTGCTCGATATTCGTATGCCCGGCATGGACGGTTACGAAGTTTGCCGCCGCCTCAAGGCGGATCCCGCGACCCGCGACGTGCCGGTGGTCTTTCTCAGTGCCGCATCGGAGACGGGTGATAAGGTGCAAGGGTTTGAAGTGGGCGCCGTCGACTATGTGACCAAACCCTACCAACGCGATGAACTGCTTGCTCGTGTGCGCACCCATCTGGAACTCAATCGCCTGCGTCATCATCTGGAGGCCAATGTCGCGGCGCGCACGGTTGAGCTCAAGGAGAGTTTTGAGGCATTGCACAGCATTCTGGAAACCACGCTCGACGGCTTCTGGCGCACCGATTGTCTGGGTAAATTGCTCGACGTCAATCCCGCCTACAGCCAGCTGTCGGGATACACGCGCGATGAACTGCTGGGCATGCAGGTGTCCGATTTCGATGTTGTGGAAAATGCATTCGGAATCGCTGCGCATATTCAGCGCATCGTCGGGAGCGGACGTGACCTGTTTGAAACTCAGCATCGCCGCAAGGACGGATCAATCTGGTATGCCGAGGTAAGCGCCACTTACCGGGGTATCGATGGCGGCGAGCTATTTGTGTTTTTTCGCGATATCACCGAGCGCAAGCTGGCCGAACAGGGGCTTCAACTCGCCGCCAGCGTATTCACCTATGCACGTGAAGGCATCATGATCACCCGCGCGGATGGCGCGATCATCGATGTCAACGATGCCTTCAGCCGGATCACCGGCTACAGTCGGGAAGAAGTTCTGGGCCGCAACCCGCGAATTTTAAAATCCGACCGGCATGAAAAAGAGTATTACGCCACGATGTGGAGCGATCTGATTGAGAAGGGACACTGGTACGGCGAAATCTGGAACCGGCGCAAGAATGGCGAGGTGTTTGCCGAGATGCAAACCATCAGTGCGGTGCGCGATGCACAGAATAACATTCAGCAGTTTGTGGCGCTTTTTTCTGACATCACCGCGCTCAAAGAGCATGAAAATGAACTTGAGCATATCGCCCACTACGATGCACTGACCGGTCTGCCCAACCG
>JBBRBS010000207.1:0-1891 GCA_038205615.1 Burkholderiales bacterium
AGCATGGGTTTGAGATTGTTCGATTTGAGCGATGAAAACAGATCCAGCACCGAGCCTTTTTTCAGGAACTTGGTGGTGATGCTGGCGAATGGGCCGAACAGCAACGCCGGTTCGCCGTCAATGATGCGGCTGTCGAGATGCGGCACCGACATCGGCGGCGCACCCATCGGCGCTTTGCCGTAAACCTTGCTGGTATGCCGTTTCACGACATCCGGATTTTTGCAGATCAGCCATTGTCCGCTCACCGGGAAGCCGCCATAACCCTGACTTTCAGGAATCCCCGATTTCTGCAGCAGCGGCAGTGCGCCGCCCCCGGCGCCAAGAAACACGAAACCCGCATCGATCGTCTTGCTGTGTCCGCTATGATTATCCTTGATGCGCACCTGCCACCGGCCATCCTGCTGTTGTTTCAGGCTTGTGATCGTGTGCGACAACTTGAGATCGAAGGTCGAATGTTTCGTCATTGCCTTGATCAGTTTGCGCGTCAGCATGCCGAAATCAACGTCCGTGCCGTGTCTGACCTGGGTGGCGGCAACCGGCTGTGCGGGATCGCGATGTTCCATCACCAGCGGCATCCACTCGCGCAACACCGCGTGATCTTCGCTGTATTCCATTTCTTCAAACAAATGATGGGTGCGTAACGCTTCATAGCGTTTGCGCAAAAATGTCACGTCGGTCTCTCCCCAGACAAAGCTCTGGTGGAAGATCGGATTGATGAATTTGTCAGGCGCAGGCAACACGCCCTGTTCGACCAGATAGGACCAGAATTGCAGTGACACCTCGTACGCTGCGTTAATGCCCAGCGCACGGTTGATTTCAACGGTGCCGTCCGCCAGCAGCGGGGTGTAATTGAGCTCGCAATAACCGGCATGGCCCGTTCCGGCATTGTTCAGCCCGTGCGAACTTTCCGTGGCGACACGGCTCAGGCGCTCGACCATCGTAATTTTTAACGAGGGATCCAGTTGCGCCAGCAACTTGCCCAGCGTCGCGCTCATGACCCCTGCGCCCACCAGCAAGACATCCACTTTTTTAATGCTCATTGTTCCTGTTCCATAGATAGCTGTGCCCGAAAGAAGTCATTTTACGCAATTATTCGCATGCGTCGCAGTACGTCGATGATTTCCGGGATCACGCCCGTATCGTCGATCGTGGAGGGCACGGTGTATTTCTGTCCGTTGACGATCTGGCACAGGGTCTTGCGCAGCGTCTTGCCGGAGCGTGTCTTGGGCAGGCGCGCGAGGATGACCGTGTCCTTGTAGCAGGTGAGGGCGCCGATATTGTCGCGCACCAGCTTGATCAGCTGCTGTTGCAGGTCGGTATCCGTGATGGCAGCATCCGTCTTGAGTACCACCAGCCCCATCGGCTTCTGCCCCTTAATTTCATCGTCGCGTGCGATGACCGCACATTCCGCCACCGCAGGGTGGGAGGCGATCACTTCCTCGATCTCGCCGGTTGAGAGCCTGTGTTCGGCGACATTGATCACGTCGTCCACACGCCCCATTACGAACACATAACCGTCCTCATCGATATAGCCGCCGTCGCCGCTGGTGTAGTAGCCGGGCAGGAAGGTCAGATAGCTCTCGCGGAACCGGTTTGCATCGCCCCAGACATGATTCAGGCAAGCGGGCGGCAGCGGCAGCTTGAGTGCGATGTAACCCTGCGTGCCGCGAGGCTGCGGTTCACCGTGTTCATCGAGTATCTGCACGTTGAAGCCGGGCACCGGTTTGGTGGAAGAGAGCATCAGACTCTCGATATTTCCCATTCACGGCGCGTGTACGAGCTGGCTTCCTGAACACGGCTTGCCGGAAGGCCTGAAAAAGTCATCCACGCAACTTGCTCGTGGATGACTGCTTTTTACAGGGTTGACTCCTCAGCCACTGCTGCGGGTACT
>JBBRBS010000208.1:0-1547 GCA_038205615.1 Burkholderiales bacterium
GATATCACCACCAGATAACGCACATCAGGCGCACCCATGTCGGCGCGCAGGCTTGCATCCAGCGCTACATCGGATGCCGATACAGGGCTCAATGAGGATATCTTGTCATTCCACAAGTGATCGCGGTGTTCGGCAAGGATCGCGATGCCTGCCAGGATCAGGATCGTTGCTGCCCAGCGCAGTCGGGCGGCGTGCAGAACCAGCCGGGACATAACCTCGCCGATAGCCGATACGTCGTGTATGCGAAAGTTCGCCCTCAGCAAATGAGGCAGTACGAAGCGGGTCACCATTGCGGCGGCGATCAGGCCGGCAATCGAATACAGGCCGAGTTGCGCCAGCCCCGGAAAGCCGGACAGCAGTAACGATGCGAATCCGAAAATCGAGGTCAGCACGCCAAGACGAACCGTGGGCCAGAAACGCCTGATCCAGTGCTCAGTCATTTGTGTGTCAGATCCCCGTTGCTCTGATTGCACAAACAGGTAGATTGAATAGTCCACCGCCTCGCCGATCAGTGCAGTGCCGAAACCCAGCGTGATGCCATGCACCGACCCGAAGCCCAGACTGACTGCCGCGATGCCGGCCATCGCGCCGCTGATAACAGGCAAAAAACCCAGTGCCAGTGCGGTGAAGGAGCGATAAACCAGCAACAGCAGGGCTGCGATCAGCGCGATGCTGATGAAGGACAGGCGGCTGACCTGGCTCTGGATGGCTTCACGTGACGTCACCGAAAATACGCCGGGGCCGGTCATCACCAGTTTGGCACCAGGAGTCGCTGCTGTGTCAAATGCGTGCCGGATGGCGGTCATTGCGCGTAGTTGCGCATCGGTATCGGCACCGGAAGCGCGCGTTTGTATCAGCATCAGCGCACGTGCGCCATCTTTCGAGGCCCATGCGCCATCTGTCATTTTCGGGCGGCTGCCGCTGTCCATCTGGCCTATCAATTGCAACATTTCACCGGTCGGGTCGCGCGGCAGCAGGGATTTGACCAGCAGCCCGGCAGGCGAGGCGAGCAGATCGATGCTGTCGCCCAAGGCCGCATGCAGGCCGTCCACACCAAAGCGTGCAGGGGTCACCGCAGGGCTGAGCAGGTAGCGGTTGTTGAACAGATATGCCTGGTCGCGCTCCGCGTTGACCGGCTCGCCGTTGTTGATGCTGACAAAATCGCTATCGGCGCGCAATACGCGTGCGATTTGTTTCGATTGCACGGCGCGGGTGGTGGGATCCGTGCCCTCAATTCCAACCAGAATCAGGCGCGAGGCCAGACCGTCGCGTATCTGCGCCATGAGCAACTGCTGCGCGGGCGTGGGATTTTTTGGCAGGAACGCCGATAAGTCAGCGGTGAACTGGCTGCGGCTGATGATCATGCCGCAGGCTACGATAAACGCCAGCCACAACGCGATCGCAATCCGTCCGCTTCGTGCCGGTCTCACGGAGTCGTCAACTTTTCGATGAGCATCAGTGAGCTGTCGCCATCGGCCTGGGTGATTTCGATGCTGCGTACGGCATCAAGCACCCCTGTGATGCGGATGCGTTTTACCACGGCCTGC